>JANYCV010000018.1 GCA_025360145.1 Acidobacteriaceae bacterium | reverse complement strand
CTCTGGCGAGCTCTTCGACTTCGGGCTCACGCGCGGCGTTCTCGATGAGCGTTCGGCCCTTCGCGAGCACCGCGGCCATGAGAATGTTCTCAGTGCCCGTGACGGTGATCAGATCGAACGTGACCGTGCCGCCGACGAGCCGTTTCGCGCGAGCTTCGACGTAGCCTTCACTGAGCTCGATCTCTGCGCCGAGCGCTTCGAGGCCTTTCAAGTGCTGGTCGATGGGGCGTGCTCCGATGGCGCAGCCTCCGGGCATCGAGACTCGAGCGCGCTGATACCTGGCGACGAGTGGGCCCAGCACGAGCACCGACGCACGCATGGTCTTCACCAGATCGTACGGTGCCGACGGATCCACTATTTGGGCGGCGTGAATCGTGTGCGGACCGCCGGGCGTTTCCGTGATGGCCGCCCCGATATACCCCATCAATTTTTCCATGGTGCGGATATCGCGCACCCTGGGGATGCGATGGAGGATCACGGGGTCTTCGGTGAGCAGACAGGCGGCGAGCGCCGGAAGCGCGGAATTCTTAGAGCCGCTGGTGGAGATCTCTCCCGTCAGCCGCGCTCCACCTTCAATTAAAAATTTTTCCAAGTAAGTATCCCTTTCACTCAGCCAACAGGATGCTGCGAGGCTTGTGGGCCGAGCGCACTTCCCCGCGCGAAGGTCCCGGCCTTGGCTGCTGCAAGCCGCACGCGCGCGTCTCTTGTGGAGCAGATGGGCCGTTCCTCAAAGCCGCTCGCAACGGCCATGGCTGCGTCGAATGGATATCCATGTTTTTCCATAGCAACGAAAAGATCAGGATTCCAGAGCCGCTCTCACGCGGCCTCCAGCCGACTGCAACAGCCGCTCCGCCTCGGCCCTTCCCAGGTTGCGTTTCGCCATCACGATGGACGTTTTCACGCTCCCCGTCTCCTTCAGCAACTCTACCGCGCGGGAATACTCGATGTTAGCAGCCTGCGCGATAATCCTCGCGGCGCGGTCTACCAATTTCTCGTTCTTGGGCTGAACGTTCACCATCAGGTTGCCGTAAACGTGTCCCAGGCGAATCATGGCCGCCGTGCTCAGCATATTGAGCACCAGCTTGGTCGCCGTCCCTGCCTTCATCCGGGTGGAGCCCGCCACTACTTCCGGTCCGGGAAGCGGCTCAATGGGGATTTGCACCGCGGCCGACAGCTCAGATCCAGGGGTGCATGAGATTCCAACCGTAAGCGCGCCAAGCTCCCGCGCTTTCCGGATCGCTCCCAGCACATAGGGAGTCCGGCCGCTGGCGGCGATGCCGACCAATACATCCGCTGCTGTAAAGCCGCGTTCTATCAGGTCGCGTTCCCCTATGGCCGGGTCGTCTTCGGTTGCCTCGGTGGCCTTGGAAAGAGCGCCTTCCCCGCCGGCGATGATGCCCTGCACTAACTCATAGGGGATGCTGAAAGTGGGTGGGCATTCGGCCGCATCCAGCACGCCAAGCCTTCCGCTGGTACCAGCGCCGATGTAGAACAGTCTTCCGCCGTTCCGCATAGCGGCAACAATTCCGTCCACCGCCAGCGCAATCCGCGGAATTTCCTGCTGCACCGAATCGGCAATCCGCCGGTCCTCCGCATTGATAATGCCCAGCATCGCTTCGGTAGGAAGCGAGTCAATCGAAGCGGATGCGGGATTAGCCTGCTCTGTAAGCAGTTGTTCCAGTTTCATTTTAGGATTCCGAGCCGATCTGAAATACACGAAAGTTCAGGATACGGGGATCGCCGGGAACCGCCGCCCCGCCGCCTTCCACATGCAGCCGAAACGTATTCATCGCGCCGGCATGCACAGGTAGCGTTACTTCCAATCGTTGCCGGCCGCGGAGTTCCGTGGTCCTGATTTCACAACCATAACTATCCAGCACTTGTAACAGTAGTGGCCGCCCATTCATCGAAGGACCGGGCTCCAGTTCCAACGACAACCGTTCGTTGCCATCGTCGGCAGCCGCGACGGTGAACACCGCGTCATTGTTCACCCAACGGAATGTCTCACCGCCGTATTTTTCGAGAGCATACCAACCGTCTCCCAGCCCCAGCGGGGAGTTTTCGGAGACGATGTCGGCGCCTTCGTGCAAACGGGTTTTCCACACTTCCACGGTGCCGTCCCGCGCTTTCCGTTTTCGCGCCAAGATCAGTTCCCCGGTCGGGGTTCCGATGATGTATTGGTCAATCGGGCACTCCTCCCCGCGGCTCAAATCCACCACTTCGCCGCTCGTCAGCTTACGCAATCCAGGGCAGGGAGTCGCGGGCGAATCCAGATTCAGCAGCCTTTCATAGATCCACTCATCCAGCCACATGTCCCAGACAAAGTGATAGCGGTTCGTTTCGCCTTCGTTGACAGCGGAATGGACGCATCCGTTGTTGAAGAAGTAAACATAGCCTTCGCGAAAATGAAACTTCTCGTCGTCGACCAAAAGAGCGGCTTCCGGATTGGTGAAGATGGGAAGGTGGAACCGTAGTCTGATACGATCTCCACTGACGATGGACTCTTCGTGCGCGCCAAGGCCGGAGCCAGGCATTAAACCATTCAGCCGGAAGGTTAACACGCGCGATTCAAAAGGATCGAAAAATCGCTTTAATGACACGAGTTCAGGCGCCGTGAAACTGCAGTTGGCGTCCTCCGCGCCGTGGTTGGTGTACCCGGACGTGCTGCCGCTCTTACTAAATAAATTGTGCTGCGTAGCGCCGTTACCAAAAGGCCGCACCCAATAGGATGGGTGGGCCGGCTGCATTACGTCGGATGCTTCCCGCTTCTCCAGCAGCGCCCGTACATCGTCCTGAATGGAAGCAAACCACGCCGGATCTAGCGCCAGGCAAGGCTGAATCTTCAGCCCTCCTTCGTGACGGTTACCGGCTATTACCTGATCGCGAACAGTTTGAATCGACATGAAAGTTAGAACGGATTGCGTATCGCAATGCCAGTACCTTGATGATCGTCCAGATTCTGGTAAAACACAAAGTCAGCGTGACACTCTTTTTGAAAGTGTTTCCAGACTCCGGCTAGCGGGCAATTTGGATTCGTTAGATCGTCGAATAGCAGCAGTCCGCCGGATGCGATTCGAGGCGCCACATTCCGTAAGTCGCGCATTGCGCCTTCCTCGGAATGGTCACCGTCGATTGTGGCAAGTTCGAACAGGTCATCCGGATGGTTCCTCAGAAATTGCGGGAGTGTCTTTTGAGTATCACCGGAGATCAGTTCCAGATTGCCGCGGTGACCTAACCGTTGCATTTCCCAGGCAACGAAGTCCGGTCCCGGATTCTCGACGTGAGCGTAGGGGCTAATCCACGCATCGAAGCCTGTAATGTCGCAGTCGCGACTGTTGCAAGCCACTTGTGCCATTGATTTTCCGCGGCGAACTCCGATCTCCAGATACTTCGCAGGCGCTCTCCGCCGCGCGAACAAATTTAGCACGCAGCACAGCTCCCAGAAGGGCTTCCCTAATTGGAGTTTTCCCTCGAAGATCTCCACGATCAAGACGTGCCATCGATCGGGAGTCAGTTGCCGCAAAGTGTCCAGGGTATCGGAGACGTTTTGCGGTCCGCCTAATTCATGCAGCCACTCTTGCGCGTTTGCAGTCACCATCGCCAAGAATAGAAATCAGCGGCGAAGTTTGTCAACCCTGAAATGCTCAGAGTATACTCGGGTTTGATTTGCAGTGATTCTGGAGGCTGTGGTTGGAACTGACAGGCGGCTCCTGGGAAGCCATCAAAGCCAAGACGAATTTTATGTCGCGAAACTTGGTCCTTCAGATGTGTGTCGGTCTTTCTTTGCGCGTCCCCGGTAATATCATTGAGTTTGGCGTAGCCTACGGCGGATCCACGCGCGTGATTCGCGAATCGCTGACGCGGTTTTCTGGTTCCTGCGACGACGCCCCGTTCCGCGACAAGAAGATTTTTGCGCTCGATTCCTTTGAAGGCTTGCGGGAAAGGTATGAGAGCGTTGAAGCCGGGCATTTCGCGTGCGAGCCGCCCCAAATCGATGGCGTCGAAATAGTCAAAGGATATTTTGAAGACACGTTGACCCCCGAATTGGCGCTCGCTGTTGGGCCGGTGGCTTTCGCGCATCTGGATGCCGATCTCTACACTTCCACAACGTGTGCGCTCAATTTTCTGACACCGTTGCTCAACTCCGGAAGTCTGTTGCTGTTCGACCAATACACCGCCGGCGGCGGGCAGGAGCAGCGCGCGTTCGAACATTGGCGCGAGGGGAACGCGATACAGACCCTGGCGGTCGCCGAGTTCGCCCGCGACCCGAGCGGCGGTGCCCCAAAAGCGGACAAACGGGTGGTCTATCAGGTACTGGGCGACCGGGAATTGCCGCACGCTGGTTCGAAAACGACAGCCGATCTGGGTGCCGATGCCGTGAAACTCAGCTACATCACCAGAGCCGACATCACGCCGCCGGGTTCGCCGTTCCGTCTTGCCAACGGCTGGTATACACTCGAAGAATACGGCGGCGAAACGTTTCGATGGGTAAATAATGATGCTGAAGTGGTGCTGACGGGCGGCGATGTCAACGTTTCCATCGTGCTTGAGCCTGGTCCGGGCGCCGGTGGAGTCCCGTTGCATTTGAGCGTTCTCGGCGACAATGGCCAGTCGCTGTATAGCTTTGATGTCCGGCAACGTCAGGCGATCCGGTTCGGGATTTCCGCCTTAACGGGGCGCCAATTCCGGCTTCACGTCCACGGCGGCGGTGCCCCAACCCCAGGCGAGTCCAGAATCCTGAATTTTCGCGTTTTCCATTTGGCCGCTGAATGACTTCGTTCGAGCAATACCCGCTTCCGGCTCATCTGCACGATTCCGCGAGGATCTATTGGATGATGTCGGAGTGGTGCAACTACAGTTGTGAGTACTGCGGGGTTCCGGTCTTTTTCAAGAAGTCAGCCATTCGCGGCCGCCAGCGCCATGCCTTTGACCATTATCCAGTGGGGCAGTGGCTGGAGGCGTTTAAAAGCTTTCCCCAGAACGACATCAGCTTGGTGATAACCGGCGGTGAACCGTTTCTCGACCGCAAGAACTTTCCCGTCTTACTAGCCGGGCTATTGGCGGACGGCCGATTCCGAATCCGTGTTTATACGAATCTCTCCTGGAATCCCGCGGACTACGACGGAATTGACAAGTCTCAGATCCACTTAAACACAACCTTTCATCCCAGCCAAACGTCTTTCCCCGAATATCACCGCCGGCTAAAAAAGATTCGCGATGCCGGATTTTCGTTGTCGCACGTCGGGGTGATCCTGGCCCCGGAAAACCTTGATTTCGCCGAATCGGTTCTTACCCAATTGGAATCCGAGGGGTTTCCCATCTCGGCAGGGCCTATGATGCCGGCGGGCCGCTACATGAATCGGCAGGAGAGAACAGAACGGGAGCGAGATCTCATCCGGCGTTTCTCCTATCCGCTCTCGGCATTTTTTTCCCTGACCAGGCCCGTAACAAAGGGCCTGGCTTGTTACCATCCGGCTTTCAGCTACCGGCTTCATCTGGATGGTGGGGTGAACATAGCTTGCATTGGTGCCCGCCAGAATATTTTTACAGACGGATTACCCGAATTGCCCCGGACGGCCGTTGGTTGCCCTCACGAGCACTGCGAAGGATGCCCGGAGATGATCCGGGCGATTGTAAACCTGCCGGAATACGGGAAGCCGCTAAGCATCTTTCATCCGCAAGAGGCTACACGGGAGATTGTGGAATATCGGACATCCAGGCGGTCCGGGATCTTGCCCCACGATCAAGAGCTGTTTCGTATCATTGAAGAACACCTGGATTCACGGCCGGTTCCGGTTCCGGACAGCGTGTTCATCCCAGCCGCCGATATTGAGGGAGTCCCGCAGGCGCCGCCCTTCGGTTTCATCGACAAGCTGGCTGGTAGCGATGTGATTGAGGCGTTCAGCCGGGATCGTATTCATTTATCCGGGTGGGCGGCGAGTTCCCGGATCGGTGAACCTGTCCGATCAGTGAAGTTGTTTGTAAATGAAACTCAGGTAGCGTCGATTGAAAGCTTTTATCCCAGACCGGAAGTGGTGGATGCTTTTCATCGGGAAGACCTGCTACAAAGTGGCTGGCAGGCACTTTTCTACTTGCCAACCCTGGAGCGCGGCGAATACCCGATCACTGCGATGGCGATTACCGCGGGCGGTAACTCGGGCAATCTTCCCTCATTTCGGGTTAGGATACTCGATTAACGAACTAGCTAACGGAACTGGTACTTACGGCCTACCCACGGTGCGCGAATTCTACGGTTTTCACCCTATATTGGCCTAAGCAAGTAGGTCTAAGGTGTTCGTAAATAAAGAGACCCCCGCAAAATAGCACTAGGACAAATCTTGACACCAGACCATCGCAAGCGTATAGTTCACCTATGCACTACTCTCGCCTGAGTACCGTTTGAATCGGTTCGCGAGCACTTTAATGATAGTTCTTCGGAGGAACTCGATGCGAAAATTGGTTTTGATTTGTGGGTTGTTGACAGCAAGCGCACTTGGGCTGCAAGCAGCCGCCTGTACGGCGACCATGACACTGACGGCACTGAATGGTTTGGGTGGGGCCGGCTGTGATTTTAATGGTTACAACTTTAACAACTTCGCGCTCGGTAACTATATCGATGCGAACTTTGGTGGTTCGGGGCAGTACAACTTTCTCTCTACCCCGGCCAATACATCTAACTACCTGGCAACCTTTGCTGCTTTCAATGGCGCTGGAGTGCAGGTCACCTTTACGGGTGCGGTTGCCCAACCGGATGGGCCGGCGTGGACGGTGAAAACTGCAGGTGCGGGCCTGGATAGCTCGAACTTTGGATTTGAGATCAAGTACAACATTGCCAGTGGTACAAATGCAATCGCTGCGAACAACAGGAACGTAAATGGCCTGAAGGTATTGCAGGCGACTTTGGGTGGTGTGACCTATACCGGCGCACCAGGAGCAGACGCCAGTGCCGCCTTTATCAAGGCTTCGACGATCGGCGCAACAACTCAGTTAATAAACGACAAACTCATCGCGACCAGCGGTAGCCAGACGAAATTCATCAACTTGGTCCCGAACACTACCGGGACGATCGCGATTACGGATAATCTCCTTCTACAGATCAGCAACACCCAGAACACGACGCTGACCGCAACCTCGTTGGCGAACGGTTTTGATCCAACTCCTGAGCCGATGACGTTGAGCCTGATGGGTATTGGTTTGGCCAGTATGGCGTTGGTCCGCCGCCGGCTGCAAAAGAGGTAAGAACGAAGTCCCGAATCAAGAGGAAATAGATTTCTTCAGCGGCTACCAGAGCCGTAGCCGCTGGAGGGACGTTAAACAAGATACCGCTCGAAGCGGTACGTAGACAGGAGTTGCTGCTTGAAAAGGATTTTTGTTCTATTTTGGATCATCGGATCAGGGAGTCTCTCGTTATTGGCCGGTCCCTGTTCTTCGACCATGAGCATGACCGCATTGATCGGAACCGGTTCGATCGGCTGTGATTTTAACGGTTATAACTTCAATAACTTCGCACTCACCCAATACATTGATGCAGCCACAACTGCGTCGAACGGATATAACTTTCTGGTTCACAACACTCCGGGCGACGACGCTCGGGACAACTACCTCGCAACTTTCACGGCTGCGGGCGCCAGTGCATTCCAGATTGCATTCACGGGTAAGGTGATGCAAACTGACGGAACCGGCGCGTGGACGATCAATACCTCAAACGCACAAGATTCGAGCTCTAATTTAGGCTTTACCATTGTCTATAACATCAATAGTGTTGTTGGCGGTAATGACGTGAATGGCCTACACAACGCTTCCGCAGCGCTCGTCGGCGTCACCTACACTGGTCCTGCGGCGGCCGACGCCAGCACATCCCTAATTAAGAAGTTGGAATATGGTTCTACTACCCAACTAGTGAATGTGAAGTTAACGGCGAGCGGTGGGTCTGCGCGGAAACAGATGGCGCTTAATGGGAACAACACAGGAACGATCAAGGTCACGGATACTTTTATTGAGCAGATCAGCAATGCAGCGCTCGTAGGGTTAACGACGTCGACGCTGATTAACAGTTTCGATGCTCCAGAGCCAGCTACGTTAGGACTCATCGGTGCCGGTCTTGCTTGCCTTGGGCTCCTCCGCCGTCGCCTACATTAAGGTCCAAGGACCACTAGAAACTACCTTAAAAAACAAAAGCGCCCGGGAAGGCAACTCGCCAGTCCCGGGCGCTTTTGGCTTCGTTTCGTATTTCGAGATCTTAGACGCTGAACGAACTGCCGCAACCGCAGGTAGACTTCACCTGTGGGTTGCTGAACTTGAATCCGGAACCTTCGAGAGACTCCACGTAGTCTACCTCGGCGCCATCCAGATACAGCATGCTCGCCTGGTCGATGAATACCTTCAAGCCACTGAAATTGTAAGTTTTATCCAGCATGTTCGGGCTATTCTCAAACGCCATCGAATAGCTGAATCCCGAACACCCGCCGCCGACGACGGAAATTCTGAGTCCGGCAGGTTTCGGCTCCTGGCCATCCAGAATCTCCCTCACCTTACCCACTGCTGTTTCTGTCAATTGAACCATTGGTTTGCCTCCGCCATGAATCCGTACTCCACTTTATTCTACAGGGAACCGATACAAAATTCTACTCATATTGATGGAGATACCTTCCCCTAGGATGCCGAAATCTGGTATGTTATTGCAGAATCAAGCGGGCGTAGCGCGACCGTGCACCGGTAACGGCCGGAAAATCCGTTGGAACCGGGAAAACTTGAGACGCGTCCCAAGTGTTATGAATACCTTGAGCGGCGTTCTCCCGTTCCCCGTAACTGGCGAGGAAACTCGTACAAAGGCGAGAGTGGATCACCGAAACTCTGAGGAAGCCGTCCTGGTCCGGCGCGTCCAAGCAAGGGACGAGATTGCGTTCGGCGAGCTTGTCCAACGCTACCAGTCGAAAGTGTTCTCCATCATCTTTGGCATACTTCGCAATCACAACGATGCGGAAGACATCGCACAACAGGTGTTTGCCAAGATCTACTTCTCGATCGGTAACTTCGATTTCCGCAGTTCGCTGCTCACCTGGATCTATAAAATTACGGTGAATGAGTGCTACGACTACTTACGGAAGAAACGGGTACGGAAGCTGGTCTATGAGAGTGATTTCAGTGAAGAAGACACCATGCGCATGGAAAACTCCGAGAATGCGCGCGATCACCGGCCGAATGTGGATTCCACACTCGAAAAGCGGGATTTGATCGGCAAGCTTCTCTCGAAAGTCTCGGATGAGGACCGCAGCCTGATCATGTTGAAGGAAGTGGAGGGCCATTCGGTGGAAGAACTGGCACAAATGACCGGAATGAACGAGAATACTATTAAGGTAAAGCTTTTCCGAACGCGGCAGAAGTTGTTGAAAGCGGCCCAGCGATTAATGCGCACGGGCGGCCCGCTAACTACTTGAAGGTGTCGGCTGAAAGAAATGGTTTGAGAGCGAACAGTTTGGGAGCGAACAAAGATTCGCGACGCGATGTTCACTGTTATTCACTAGGGAAGAAGCTATGCATGAGCCTTTGAAGAAACGCATTGAAGATTATCTGCACGGCCGAGATCATCTGCCAGAGGTGGAACGGCACTTGGCGCACTGCCAATCATGCAACGCCGAGGCGGCGCAGATGAAAAAACAAGCGGAACTGTTCAGTTTGTTGAAGTGCCCCGAAGAAATCGTGCCGGACGCTGCGTTTTACGCTCGCGTTATGAGCAGGATCGAAACACAGGTCAAGCCTTCGATCTGGAACATCTTCGGCGAGTCGATATTCGCCAAGCGCCTGGCGTACGCTTCGTTCACCTTTGTCGTGCTGCTGGGTACATACTTTGTTTCATCCACCGCCAATGATCAGCAGCTTGCCAACTCTTCTCCCGAAATGTTGATGAGCAATGATCCGAATCCCACTGAAGTGGGAACCGATCCCCAAAAGGACCGCGAGGCGATCTTGGTGAACCTCGCCACGTTTCAAGAGTAAGCGATGAATTGCGTCCCCTGGAAGAATCCTCGGATTATTTACACTCTGTTGTTCGTCTTCCTGTCGGGTGCGGTGGCTGGCGCCGTAAGCGCGCGTTTCGGAATGTCTCCGGAACGTCATAAAGTGGGACCTTTTTGGAAGGAAGGCGGCCGCGAAATCTCGCTCCAGCGATTCAAGAAAGAACTCGATCTTACACCGCAACAGGCTGGCGAGATCGAAATCGTCCTTGACGATTTCGTGATGTACTACCAGACTCTGCAAGCCCAGATGGACGACGTCCGCGCCACTGGGAAAAATCGCATCCTGAAGCTCTTGCGGGAGGAGCAGAAACAGAAGTTTGACCGCATGTTGAGCGATTTACAGGCGAAACAACTCCGCTAGACGCGAGGCTGTTTTTCCATTGAAAAGCACTTCGTTCGATGTTAATGTGTTAGTGACGTGGATTGATTTAGGATTCGGACTGGTTCCGGGTTCAGCTAATTGCGACCACGTAAAAAAATGCTAAATGCGAGACGTCCCTGGACGGTCTTGGCCCTGGCTCCTGCCCAGGGTCTTTTCATTTCCGGCCGAATCGCTCTGGAGGTTTTATGGGCTTTCGGTCAGACCCCGCTTCTGAATTACATTCCCTGTCGGGAAGCGAAGGCGAACTGGTTTCTGTTCGCGTGAGTGTACAGCCGCAACTGCTGGAGGATTTGCTTGAGTCTCTCGCCGCAGTGAGTTTTCCCATCAATCCCCAGATCTTTCATGGGCGGCCGACGGTGGTGGAATTCCCGGCTTACGAGTTGCGGCTCCAGGAGCTGCGGCTGCTTCTCCGTCAATCGGGCTTCGACAGCGCAAGTATTCAAATTCACTCCATGCTGGACGCTATTTCACTGGCCTAAGAGCGTCTCGATATACTTGGGCCAGTCATGCAAGTACTCACCGGCCGTCCGGGATCGGGAAAAACACGCTACATCCTTGATCGCGTCCGTACGTGGCTACGCGAACGGACCGAATTCAGGCTGATCGTCCCTACGAATACAATGGCGGAGCACACGCGGAATCAACTCGCTCGCGAGGGATTCGTCTTTCGCCCAGGCGCCATTGTCACCTTTTCCAAGTTCGTTGAATCGCTGATTCCGGATTTGCCGCCGCTGTCCGCCGCTGCTCTCGATCTGCTGGTGGAAGAAGCGCTGACCCGGATCCCTCTCATAGAGTTCGAGAAAGTCAGGGCATATCCAGGCTTCCGCAAGTCGGTGATTGATCAGATTCAGGAACTCGCCGCGGCTGGATACTCTTCGCGAGATCTGCGGCGGCACGGAGCGCTCCACGAATTCACACGAATCTTTGAACACATCGAAGACGAAGCTGCCCGGCGCGGCTGGCACTTTCCGGCACAGCGGCTGAAGCGGGCGGCGGAGCGCGTGCCGGTCATCCGCAACGTGGTATTCCACGGGTTTTTCTCCTTCACGCACCCTGAGCTTGAGGTTGTGGGTGCTCTCGGGAGGCTAAGCGAGGTTTTCGTCTCGCTCCCATCCTGGAAGGGGACCGAAGACACGATGGCTGCTCTTCGTAAGATGGGGTGCGACGAGATTGTGTCTCTCGGGGGCGCGCCCGTCAACATCGAACGCGTGCTGGTAACAACCTCCACCGCGGACCAGGAAGCGGAGGAAATCGCCAGGCGGATCCTCGCCGAGCGGGATGCCGGGCGCGAGTTTCGGGAGATCGGGGTCGTGGTCCGGAGTGAGCATCCCGGCGGCAAAGTATTGCGGTGCGCGCTGGAGCGGTTCGGCATTCCGGCAAGATTCTACTTTGGCGAGCCACTGGGTGAGAACCCGGTTACTGCGTATCTGGCGGCGGTGGTGGAGGCGATGCTGGGCGGTTGGGAACATGCTGCCACAGTCGCCGCGCTGCGCAGGGGCGCCCTCCCTGTCGATGTCGCAGCGGACGAGTTCGAGTACGCCGTTCGAGCTGCGCTGCCGAATCGAGGGCTTCTGGCGATGAAGCTCCTTGCGGATGGCAAATACGAAGGGGTATTCGACCAACTGCAAAAGCTTGACGGCTGGAGGTCCGCAACGGCAAGCCCGCGCGAATGGACGACACGGTTTCGCACTCTTACCGGAATGTTTCCGGCACCGGAATTAAGCGACGGCGCGTCACCGGAGTGGATCGCGATCTGGAGGGCGCAGGCGGCTGCGCTGGCTGGGTTTGAGGCGAGCGTGGACGAATTTGGAGCTATTCTCGACCCGGCGGAAAGCTTGGCCTGCGCGGAATACTGGAAGAAGCTCAAGACGGTAATCGACGACGCCACGCTGCGGATTCCGGACAACCGCCGCAACGTAGTTCACGTCATGGATGCCTACGAAGCGCGGCAATGGAAACTGCCGGTTGTCTTCCTTTGTGGACTGCTTGAGAAGCAGTTTCCTAAGCACCATTCGCAAAGCCCATTGCTCTCCGATCCAGCGCGGTTGCAGCTTCGAGAAGCAGGCATCTGTCTGCGCACCGCGTTCGACAGGCATGAAGAGGAGCAGTTTTTATTCGATCTTGCCACCAGCCGCGCTACTTCTAAACTGGTGCTAAGTTATCCGGTGCTCAATGCGAAGGGCGAGGCAAACTTGCCGTCGTTCTTCCTGGAGAAACTGCGGCAACAGTACGATTTGGCGCCCGAGCCAGCGGTTCGGTGCAGGCCCGCGCCCGCGCGTGCGATGCGGCCCACCGCCAAGGCAAGCATTTACGATGAGGGGCTGCGCGATATCCTGAAAGCCCGCTTCGCGACGATTAGCGCCACGTCGCTCGAAAGTTTCCTCCAATGCCCCTTCCAGTTCTTCGCGCAGTCCACTCTGCAACTGCGGGACGCGCCATTGGCGCCGGAGGACAGGCTTGACCCCATGTTGCAGGGAATCATCGCGCACAGAGCGTTGCAGCGGATCTACAGCGCGGGCGAATCGCTGAAAGTAGCGTTCCAAGCCGCGTGGGGAGAGGCGTGCCAGAGCAAGCGAGTACCGGATGGATATCGCGCCGAAGCGGTCCGCATGGAGTTGTTTCGAAATCTGGAAACCTTCGTCAATGCGGGACAGTTGCCGCGCACGGTGAAGTCCGAGTTCGAACGTGGAATCCGCATCGAACTTCCAGGCGGCGTCGAAGTCACCGGCCGCATCGACCGAATCGATGTGGACGAACAGGGCAGGGCACTGGTGGTGGACTACAAATACAAGAGTGCCCAGGGCATTAAAGATGCGGTTGAGGCGCATAACCAAGGGCTACTGGTGCAGGGCGGGCTTTACATGTCGGCTTTGCGTGCCACCGGCTATAAACCGGCGGGGATGGTCTACGCAGGGTTTCGCAGCGCCGCCTCGTTCGGTGGTTGGGTGGCGGGTGGCGCATTCCCGGATTTGAGAAATGAATGCACTGCGGAGGCGTTGAACGATGTAGTGCGGCA
>JANYCV010000618.1 GCA_025360145.1 Acidobacteriaceae bacterium | reverse complement strand
GGTTCTTCGCGTCGATCACATGCCCGCCGCGAAGCAGCAGATCGTAATCTGTCTGGGCCGTCGCAAGAATCGGAAGTGCAAATAGAAAAGCCAGTTTCATAGAAGGCGTCCTCAAAGTGTCAGCCAGGTTGACCGGGCGCGCGTTTCACCCAATGGTAGGCGGCGACGGAATTTTTCCAGAAGTACTTCTCGGCAATCGCCGGTCCCTTCGCGTTGAAGTATTCCCGCACGATGCTGAGCACTTGCGGATACTCGGCCCACTGGTCGCTGTTCGGCCAGTCGCTTCCATACAGCACTCGATTCTCGCCGAATACGCCAAACAACTCGTCGAGCCGGGCGCGGTAAAAATTCAGGTCCGACGGAACTTTGCCGTCCACCCGCCGTAGCACTTCGGAGATCTTGACGTAGACCTGCGGCCGTTTGCCGATCTCACGCAGGGTGGCCTGGTACTTCTTCAGCGCCGCTGCTTCTGTAGGAGGATTGAGCTGCGGCAAGTGATCGATGACCACGCGCAGGTTCGGAACCAGGTCGGTGCAGCGGACCACTTCTGCCACCAGTTCGGGATTCGGGTTCGCCGTATCCAGCACCAGTCCAGCGTCTGCCAGGGCCTTCAGATCGGAGACGAATGCGGGCTTTGACAACTCCGCGCCCAGATTCCGGCCCCACAGATTGCCGTACCGGATACCCCGGAACAGCGGGTTCTTGTGGAACCGGTCCAGATGCTTGCGGAAGTCCGGCTTGCCCGGCTCCAGGTTGCCCACGCTGCCAACGATGATGGTGTCTTTGGCAGCCGTATCCAGCACCCACTGGTTATCTTCGAGCCAGGTGCTGCATTCCACTTCAATGGCGCCCGTGATGCCGAGCGGCACCGCAAGTTTTCGATATCGCGCCGGAAGCGCGGACTTGTACAGCACGGAGTTGGTCTTCTCCGGCCACGGCACTCCTTCCGGACGCGCTATATCGAACAGGTGGATATGCGTGTCGATGATCGGAATGGGAGCGGCTTCCACCGTCGTCCCGGCGAGGCCAAGGCCCGCGGTAACACCTAGAAATGTTCTGCGATTCACGATGGTATTGTATCCCCTGTTAGAATTGGGATCGAATTCAAATGAAAATCCGCCACCTTCCCATCCTGACTTTGCTGTTGATGCAAGCCGCCATAGGGCAAACAAAGCCATGGCCGGAGGCTGCCGCGAACGCCTGGTATGCCAGGCAGCCTTGGCTGGTGGGCGGCAACTATATTCCGGCCACTGCCATCAATGAGCTGGAAATGTGGCAGACAGATTCGTTCGATCCAAAACGGATCGACCTGGAACTCGGTTGGGCCGAGAGCATTGGGATGAACTCCATGCGTGTCTTCCTGCATGATCTTCTGTGGCAACAGGACGCTGCGGGATTTCAGAAACGCATCGGCGAGTTCCTTCGCATCGCGGACAAGCATCACATCAAGCCGATGTTCGTTCTCTTCGATTCCTGCTGGGATCCGTTTCCGAAAACGGGAAAGCAACGGGCGCCGAAGCCGGGCGTTCACAATTCCGGCTGGATGCAGAGCCCCGGTGCGGACGCGCTGAAGGACCCGGCCCAGTATCCTCGCCTGGAAGCCTACGTGAAGGGCGTGGTGGGTGCGTTCGCGAAAGATAAACGCATCCTCGCCTGGGACATTTGGAACGAGCCGGACAATCTCAACAACTCCAGCTACATCAAACTGGAACCATCGAACAAAGTGGACCTTGTGCTCGCTCTACTTCCCAAAGCATTCGGATGGGCTCGCGCGGCGGGGGCTACGCAACCTTTGACCAGCGGCGTCTGGAAAGGCAACTGGTCCGATCCCGCGAAGCTCTCGCCGATGGAGAAAATCCAACTGGAGCTGTCGGACGTCATTTCATTTCACAACTACGGCCAGCCCTCCGAATTCGAAGAGCGGATCGTGTGGCTGCAGCGCTACAAGCGGCCCATCCTTTGCACGGAGTACATGGCCCGCGGAAACAAAAGCACTTTTCAGGGCAGCATGCCGGTGGCGAAGAAGTATCATGTGGCGGCCTACAATTGGGGCCTGGTTGCGGGAAAGGCGCAGACCCATCTGCCGTGGGATTCCTGGCAGAAGCCTTATGTCGATCACGAGCCGGCCATCTGGTTCCATGAAGTCTTCCGCACCGATGGCTCTGCGTATAAGCAGGACGAGGTGGACTTCATCCGGAACATCACCGCACGGAAAACCGGTCAGTAGCTCTTGGCCTGGAAGACCGTCTTCCCGCCGACCACGGTTAACAGCGCCTCGATATCCTTGATCTCGTCGACCGGGCACTTTGCAAAATCCTTGGAGATCACCACGAAGTCGGCTAACTTTCCGGTCTCGATCGATCCCTTCAGCTTTTCTTCGAAGGTAAGATAAGCGCCGCTGGACGTCCACATTCGCAGGGCTTCGTCCCGCGTGATGGCCTGCTCTGGATGCAGCACGCCTCCGTCGGCCGTTCGTCTGGTAATCGCCATCCACATTCCGAAAAACGGATTGTAGGGATTGATCGCCTCGCGGGAGTCGAACCGGATCATGTGATCCGATCCTCCCACCACTACCAGTCCCTGATCGAGCAGTGTCCGGAGCGGCAGGAAGTCCCGGATACGTTCGGGGCCGAAGACGCCTTTCATGACGTGGCCGTCCAGATGCAACCAGGCTGGCTGGACATCGAACGCTACGCCGAGTTTCTTTGCCCGTGCAATCGCGCGCGCGTTGGGGAAATTGCCGTGTGTCACCGTGAACCGGCGTCCCGCGATGGGCCGTTCTTTATCCGCCGCCTCATACGCGTCGAGAAGCAGGTCCGTGGCGCCGCCTCCAGTGGTATGCACGGTCATTTGCCATCCCAAGCGGTTTGCCGTGCGAGCCATTTCCACCAGGTTCGCCGCTGGCACTGCAAGCACCCCGCGATAATCCGGATCATCGTAACCGTACACTTCCGTGTGCGTGCCGTAGGGCTCTCGCAGATAGGCTGTGCCCAGGAGAATGCCGCCGTCGGCCACAACCTTAATGGCACCCACTCGAACCCACTCGTCGCCAAAGCCGGTAACGAAGGGAATGGCCTCCATGGTCCGCGTTAACTCTTTTGGATCGCCGGTTCCGTCAATCAGGTAGGTGAGACTGCTGCGCACGGTGATCCCGCCGCGCTTCTGTAATTCCTGATATATTCGGAACCCTTCGGCCGTCAGGCCGCGGTCCACCGTGCTGGTGATACCCACGGCATTGTAGGCGGCCTGCATACTCTGCAACGCCTTCACCTGATCGGCTACGCTTGCCGCCGCCGGAGGCTTCAATGAACTCCAAAGCTGTCCCGCGCCAAGGATCAATCCATTGGGTTCGCCCGCGCTATCCTTTTGAACTCGCCCGTTCTTTGGCTGTGGAGTGTCCCGATTGATACCCACCTTCGCAAGCGCCGCTGAACTCAAAACCGCGTTATATCCGGTGTCGAGCAAGACCACACGGCCGGGAGCGGCCTTGTCCAGGTCCTGCCGGGTTGGGTACCGGCGGTCCGCAAGTCTACTGGCGTAGACCTTCGGTACATAGATCGTCCGGCCCATTTTCGAGCCCGCCGCCAGCTTCGTAACATAGGACTGTACGTCCGCGATGGTATGAAACGTTGGGATCGCGCCGTCCTTCTCACTGAGTGCGGCGGTGATGGGATGCGTGTGGCTGTCCATCAGGCCGGGCAATACGGTGCGCCCTTTCAGATCGACCAGTTTGGTGGCGGGCCCCGCTGTCTTCTTCACATCGGCCGTTGAACCCACGGTGAGAAACCGGCCGTTTTTCACTGCAAATGCCTCAGCCGCCGGAGCGCTTCCCGCAGTGACCACCTTGCCGTTATAGTAGATGCATTCGGCAGTCTCGCCCCCGGCGAATTGCGCCGCGAGTAAGACGAACATACTAGCTGTTACCATCTTCATAAGATCTCACAAAAGGAGCGCTACCATTGAGTTTCCAAGCATCAGTGCGGCAGGTGGATACAGTTTCCATTATCGATTGCAGCGGCCGCATCACGCTTGGCGACGAATCGGACTTGCTGCGCGAAACACTCCATCGAGAGCTGGAGCGCGGACAGAAGAAGCTGCTGCTCAACTTGCGGGAAGTGACCTATTGCGATAGCGCCGGTCTGGGTGAGCTGATCGGTTGCCTCAACACCGTCACCCGCCGCGGAGGCTCCCTCAAGCTGCTGTACGTGCCAAAGAAAATGCGCGACATCCTGCAGGTTACCCGGCTCGATGGATTGTTCGAGATCTGCTCGGATGAAACCGCCGCCGTGAAGAGTTTTGGAATCACGAATCCCACCGTGATGTCGAAAATACTCAAGCACTTCCGCCATCCGTAGTACCCCTTTGGTCCTAAGTATTTCTTTGGTACCGCAAGTACGGCAAGTCTATTGGAATAAAATACGCGCCGGGCGATGATCCCAATTGCATGGTGCTCATATTTATCTTTTTGTCGATGGCGCTGCCGGCCGCCACTGCCGCGGAAACCAGTCAGTATGTGAACAGCAGCTTCGCCCGCGCTGCGCAGTCACTGAAGCTGGCGGAGAAGGGCGATGCCGTGGCGCAATATGAGTTCGCGCTGATGTGCGAAAGAGGCGAAGGCCTGCCCCAGAATCACGGTGAAGCGGTGAAGTGGTTCCGGTCGTCGGCCTCCCAGGACTACGCCCCGGCACAACTGTTTCTCGGGCTGATGTACGCCTCGGGGAAAGGCGTTTCGCAGGACTACCGCCAAGCGCTTCTATGGTTGCACCTTGCGGCGGAGCAGGACAACACGACGGCGCAGTTTTATCTGGGTGGCTTGTACTTCAGCAGCACGGCTCTTCCGCGGGATTACGCGCAGGCCTACAAATGGTTTAGTTTGGCAGGCAGGGCCGACCCGTCGCGCGCCAAAACCCTGGAGGTCCTGGCTGAGAAAATGACACCCGTTCAGATCATGGAAGCCCAATCGCAGATCAGAAACTGGAATCCCCGCGGACCTCGATAGCCATGGTGCGGGGCTGTTGAGTGGTATTATCCGGCAAAGAGCGGTTCCATTCACGC
>JANYCV010000562.1 GCA_025360145.1 Acidobacteriaceae bacterium | reverse complement strand
GGGAAATTGCGGATCAGATACTCGTTCCCCATGGCCTGGATCTTAATCGAATCGGGGCCGTTCCCGTTCGGGCTCATCTCGCCGTAGCCCGGATAGAGCTTCGCCACCACTTCCATCCCTTCCACTACCTTGCCGAAGGGCGGGAACCCGCTACCGTCAAGCGACGGGTTGTCCGCCATATTGATGAAGATCTGCGTGGTGCGGGTGTTGGGGCCGCGCTTGGCGAACGTCACCGTGCCTTTGGTGTTCAATTGCTTGGAGGGATCGTCCACAATCTGCAACTGGTTCCACAATTCGGAGACCTTCGGGTCCTTGTTAATGCCGAACTGGATGACGAATCTGGGGAGAACGCGGAAGAACCGCGCCTCGTCATAGAAGCCGGCCTTCACCAATTCAAAGAAGCGATCGGTTCCGCGCGGTGCCCAATCCTTGCGGGCTTCAATCACAAATGGACCTTTACCGGTGTCGAATCGCACTCGGAACACGTCCGGCGCCTGCTCTTCGACAGGGGCTTTCTTCTCCGCCGTGGATGGCGCTGTGCCGGACGAGCATCCGGTTAGACACAGGACGAAAGCAGCCATTCCGATTAAAAGAGAAAGATTATTTCGCATCACGCCAGTTTTCACCAATTCCTATTTCTACCAGAAGCGGTATTTCAAATTCATGAACGCGCTCCATTTCCCGCTTCACCAGATCGATGACCGCATCTGCTTCCTCGGGCGGAGCCTCAAATACCAGTTCGTCGTGGACCTGCAGCAGCATCTTCGTCCGCATCCGGCGTTCGGTCAGGAGGCGGTCAATCCGGATCATCGCCACCTTAATCAAATCCGCCGCGGACCCTTGCAGCGGCGTGTTTACCGCCGTCCGCTCGGCGAACGACCGGGCGCTGGGGTTTCGGGAGTGCATGTCCGGAATCGGGCGCTCGCGGCCTAAGAGCGTCTTGGCTACTCCCGAGTTTCTCACTTCTTCCACGGTGGCGGCAATAAACTGTTTTACACCGGAGTAGAGTTCAAAGTAACTCTTAATATATCGTTCGGCTTCCCGGCGGTCGATGCCGAGTTGCGCGGCCAAGCCGAAGGGAGTCTGGCCGTATACAATTCCGAAGTTTACGGTCTTGGCGTCGCGGCGCATCTCTGGCGTGACCATCAACGGCGATACATTGAACACTTCGGCTGCCGTACGGACGTGGATGTCCTCGCCGCGGCGGAATGCGTCCATGAGCACCGGATCGCCCGACATATGCGCCAGCAGCCGCAGCTCGATCTGTGAGTAGTCCGCCACCACCAGCTTCCAGCCGTCCCTGGGAACGAAGGCGGCGCGGATCTCCCGCCCGAGTTCGGTGCGGATGGGGATGTTCTGCAGATTGGGATTCGAGGAAGACAAACGCCCGGTGGCCGCTCCGGTCTGATTGAAGGTGGTGTGGAGGCGGCCGGTTGCCGGGTCTATCAACGCCGGCAGAGCGTCCACGTAGGTCCCTTTGAGCTTGGAAAGCTGGCGGTATTCCAGCACCAGCCGGGCAATGGGATGCTGCAGGGTTTCGAGGATATCGGCCGCCGTGGACAGGCTTTTTCCCTTGCCGTATTTCAGCGGAACGGTCAACTGCAGGTCTTCGTAGAGAATTTTTCCCAGTTGCTGCGGGGAGTTAATATTAAACTCCCGGCCGGCCGATATGAATATCTCGCCGGAGAGCCGCTGCATTTCCGCATCCATTCGCTGGGACAGTACGCCCAGTTGCACGGGCTCAATGCGGATGCCGGTCTGTTCCATGCGGGCCAGCACGTGCGTCAGCGGGAGGTCAATCTCTTCGTAAATCCTGCGAAACCCGCGCGCCGCCACGTCGCCCGCCAATTTTGCGTGCAATTCCAGGACGCAGTCGGCGCGCTGCTCCACGGTGGGGGCGAGCTTCCGGTCCAGATAGTTTTCCGCCATCACGGCAAGCCCGCACGCAGCAGGATCGGCCTTGAGCAGAAAACCGTGAAGCATCACGTCTTCCTGGAAACACGCGGCGGCGATTCCTTGCCGCTCCAGTTCCATCACCGCCGATTTCGCGTCGTGGGTTACTTTCAGCCGGTGGCGGTCCTCGAGCAGCGGCTTGAGTAGCGGTAGCAATCCGAAGGGAATTCCGCGCGCCTGTCCGGGCATCCAGGCGAGGCCGACGAAGGGGGAGTTCACCACCACGGCGACAGGTGCCTCAGTGGGGATTCCCGCGAGGAACGCGTCCACTTCTTCCGGGGTGGAGAGAGTCTGGTAGTCGCGATCCGACGCATTTTCCTGCGGCCCCGCATCCTTTAATAGGCTGAAAAATTCCAGCTCCTTATAGATCGTCTTCAGCGCCGTCACGTTGGGCGGCTGGGCGAGAAGTGCTTCGAGATTCCATTCCACGGGGACGGTTACATCAATGGTCGCCAGCTTCTTACTCAGCAGAATCTGATCGCGATTGTTCTGTAAGCTCTCGCGATACATCTTCCGCTCCACTTCGGCTGCATGGTCGAGTACATTTTCCACCGATCCGAAGCGCAGGACAAGGTCCCGCGCGCCCTTGTCCCCGATCCCCGGCGCGCCCGGAATGTTGTCAATCGCGTCGCCCTTCAGCGCCAGCAGATCCGCTACTCCGGACGGCGGCACGCCCATGAACTCTAACGTCGTCGCGGGGTCGTACCAGGTGTCGTCCTTCATGGGATTCAACATCGAAATCCGGTCGGTGACCAGTTGCAGCATGTCCTTATCGCTGGACACGATCACCACGTCGACAACGGCTTCGACCTGGGCCTCTGCGCCGCGGGCGATGGCGCCGATGACGTCGTCGGCTTCAAACCGGGGAAACTCCAGGATTGGAATGGCCATGGCTTCGATTACGCGGCGGACATAGGGGATCTGCTCGGCCAGATCTGGCGGCATCTCACTGCGATTGGCCTTGTATTCGGCAAAAGCGTCGGAGCGGAAGGTGGGTTCGGAACTTTCAAAAATTGCCGCGATGTATTCGGGGTGATAGGTCGCCAGCAGCTTCCGCAGCATGTTGTGGAAGATGTAGACAGCTTCGGTGGAAAGTCCGGTCCCGGTACGCATGGGTGGGGCTCCGCTTCTGGCTCGCGCGTGGTAGGCCCGGAAGATGAAACCGAACGTGTCTATCAGAAATAGCCGGGGTCTGGACATGACTGCCAACATAATACCCTAACTTCCTTGGATTGCGCGCCGATAGACGCGTTTTTGCCACGAAGCTCTATGGGAAGTGTGGCTGGTTGACCACGGATTGCATCCCTAATTCGCTATGTAATGAATACTTTACAATTCAGGTCCGGGAATCGGGAGGTAAGGGGTTCCCGAATTGCTAGAATGTATAGTATGCTGCTACTGATGAAACGGAAATGACATCGAGTCCGGAGAGTTCAGTTGCGATTTGAAACTACTGTTCAGCGGCCGGTAGAAGCATCCGGCGTAGGTCTTCACAGCGGAGTTCCGGTATCTATTCGCATCCTTCCCGCGCCTCCGTCGACAGGCATCGTATTTCTTCGCTCCGATCTTGAAAACTTCCCGATTCCGGCCAGTTGGCGGCACGTGGCCCGGGTGAGCTACGCGACCAGCCTGATGCGGCAGGGTGTGCTGATCTCGACAACCGAGCACCTGCTGAGCGTGCTTTACAGCATGGGCATCGACAACGTCTACATCGAAATCGACAATCTGGAAGTACCGATTCTGGACGGTAGCGGTCTGCCTTTCGTGAAGCTGATTCAGGAGGCGGGCATCCGCACTTATCGGCGAAGGAAGCGCTACCTGCGCATTCGCCGTCCGGTTTCGGTGGAAGGCGGCGGCAAGCGGATCAGCATTTTACCTTCGGACAGCTTTCTACTCACCTGCGACATCTTTTTCGACCACCCCTGCGTGGGACGCCAGACGATGGACATCGAAGTGACGCCGGAGCACTACGCCACTGAAATCGCGCCGGCGCGGACGTTCGGGTTTTCCTGGGAGCTTGACCAGATGCGGGACATGGGGCTGATTCGCGGCGCTACGCTCGAAAATGCGGTGTGCTTCGATCGTACGTCCGTGATGAACCCTGGCGGACTGCGCTTTCCAGACGAATGCTGCCGGCATAAGGTGCTGGACCTGATCGGCGACCTGGCGCTGATTGGCAAGCCGCTGCTGGGGCACGTGATTGCCGAGCGCGCCGGGCACGCGATGCACGCTGCGCTGGTGTCCAAGATTATGTCGGACCCTTCGCTGTATGAAATCCTGAGCTTCGACCAAGTGGCCACCCGCGTTGCACACGCGCTTGTTTCCTGAAGTGTTTAGTCCGCCGAACCTGATAACGTACGCACGGCTGGCGATGATACCATTCATCGTCCGCGCGATTATGGCACAGGACTGCGTGGCGGCGCTGGTGATGATTGCGATCGCCGGTGGCAGCGACGGCGTGGATGGATTTCTGGCGCGGCGATTCCACTGGCAGACCAGAATTGGCGCGTACCTGGACCCGCTGGCCGATAAACTGCTGCTCACCTCCGTTTATGTTTCACTGGCCGTGTCGGGGCTCGCTCCCATCTGGGTGGTGGCCTTGATCGTTGGCCGGGACGTGGTGATTCTCTCTATGGTGGCGGCGGCGCTGGCCACCACGCGGTTCCGCGATTTTCCTCCGACCGTCTGGGGAAAGATCAACACGGCGCTCGAAATCTTCACTGCCTTGATGCTGGTGACTGGCTGCGCGGGGATTGTGCGGGTGCCGGCGGTTGCTGTCTCGGCTCTGGTCTGGGTGACTGCTGCGAGCACGGCTTGGAGCGGCGTTCATTACATCGGCGTTGGGTTGAAAATGTTCATCATGCGGCGGGCGTTTTTGCCGGCGGACCGGCGGAACGCTAGGGGTTGAGTATGCTGGGCGATTCCGCAAAGCCAGTTCCAAAAACGGACGTTTGTTTTTTTGGATGCGTGAGTGCAGGCAACTCTCTCGGCGCCGCTATCCGCCGCCGGAATCGCACAAAAGTTGAACGAGGGATGGAAAATGGTGCCGGTCGAATGGGAGCGTGAATCGGACGCCCAAGGGCAAGAGTGGGAATCCGGCCACGGTCTTCCATCTGTTGCCGCGCCTGATCGAAGTGGGACCCAGGCTTTTTCACTAGCGGCGAATGGGTGGCGCGGCGGCACCTTTTTAAGGTTGTTTGATGGCGGCCAAGCGCACGGTCTTTCCGGTAGACGCCGACCGCCGCGCCGCGTCCAGAATCTCCGTCACCACCACGTTGATGGCCAGCGACGATAAGCCATCGGGCTTGGCCGTCCCGCGCACCACCGCCGAGAGATAGGACAACGGATCGTCAAAAGGCGCCGCGATCGGCTTCGCCACCGAAGACGATTCCTGTGGCTGCCCCGCCAGTCTCACGCGGAGACCATCGCCGCGCACCGTCGTCACAGTTCCGGTCTGCCCGTAGACTTCCATATCCTTGCGGTCGAATGGCCAATTCCATGACGCCTGTATGATCGCCTGCGCCCTTGGATATCCCAGGATCACGGTGGCCTCATCGTCCACGCGTTGATAGATCTCCGGCTTCAGGCGCTGCGTTACGGCGGTAACGGAAATGGGCCGCTGCCCATCCATCAGCCATGTCATCAGGTCCGCGCCGTAGCAGCCGAAATCGAAAAGCGCGCCTGCGCCGTTCAGTGCGGGATCGGTCAGCCAGCCGAAGAATTCCGGCGGCACTCCGATCTCCTTCGGCCCCTTGTGGCCATCGTGGATCACCACCTTGCGGATGTCGCCGATGGCTTTTTGATCCTTTACGATAGTCCACGCCGCCGCATTGCTGCGGTACCAGGTGGTTTCGTAATTCACCAGGATGTGAATTTTACCCGCACGCGCCGCCTGCACCATGGCCTGTGCATGTTCGACGCTCACCGCCAGCGGCTTTTCCATCATCACATGTACCCCGCGCCGGGCACAGGCCGCTACAACATTCTTATGGTCGAATGTATTGGTGAAGACGACGACGGCTTCGGGCTTTGCGCGGTCCAGCATCTCGTCGACGCTGCTAGAGACTAGCGCCGGGTCCAGCTTGTACTCGCTGGTGTAGCGCGCGGCCAGTTTCGCGTCGGGTTCGGCGATGCCGGCGATCTGAATATCCTGACGGGCCAGTGAGCGATTGAAGAATCCGCGGACATGCCCGTGAACCAGTCCCACGACGCCGACGCGCAAGGGGGCCGCATTCATGGGCGCTGACAATGGCGCTATCAAGAGTAGAAAGGCAAGGACTTTCATCATCCACTATGATACTTTCAGCAGCACCTCGATTGTATAGATTGGCCTGCGATTGACGCGATCACCGCATGGCCGGCGGCCCGCAATCCCCATTCTGCCTGCTAGATAGGGTGACTGGCTCATCGAACTTGTAGCTTCACCGATATGGTGTAATGTGGTGAACCTTAGTCTATTCGATGAAAACCAGCAAGGGACGGAAGGACAGCCAAGTGACCGGGGAAAACGTAGCATCGGTGCGGGCATCGATCCGCTTCCCGAAACGGTGCATCGCCCGGAAGCGACCGCCCCTGACGAAATCGTCATCATGAGTTTGAAGGCTGAAGTGAAAGCCGTGGATCACGTACGCCTGGAAGCGAACAGGCAATTGAATCCTGCCCGGAAGGCAGAGCTTGGGCAGTTCATGACGCCAACCAGTGTGGCGCGGTTCATGGCCTCTCTATTCTCAGAAAGAGATGGGGCGGCCCGGCTGCTTGATGCCGGTGCCGGTGTTGGATCGCTGACCGATGCTTTTATCAGCCATTGGGGCAGCAGCGGCGTTGCGGTTTCGGCGTACGAAATAGATGAGACCCTAGCGGTGTATCTGCGCGAGAGACTGCGGAGTTATGGAAACGGCAGTTTTGAGGCAACGATTATCGACCGCGACTTCATTCAGGATGCGGTCTACCGGATCAAGCTTGGGAACAAGAGCGCTGGCTTCACACACGCGATCCTCAATCCGCCCTACAAGAAGATCAAAAGCGATTCAGCACACCGCGCTTTGCTGCGTGCGGTGGGGCTGGAAACGGTGAACCTCTACACCGCTTTTGTAGGTTTGGCCATTCAACTAATGGCAGACGGCGGGGAGATCGTAGCGATTATTCCGCGGAGCTTTTGTAACGGGCTGTACTACAAACCGTTTCGTGAATGGATATTGGAACGATCGTCAGTGGAGCACATTCACCTGTTCCACAGCCGGACGAGCGCATTCAACGACGACGAAGTTCTTCAGGAGAACGTCATCATCAAGCTCACGCGGGGAAAGAAGCAAAGCATGGTGACGATCTCGACATCGAGCGATACCACTTTCACTGACCTTCAATCGCATGAGTACCCGTTCCCGGAAATCGTTCACGAGGCGGACGACCAAAAGTTCATACACGTGCCCGTGTCTCCTGCCCACACCGGTATCAGCGGGGTGCCGCTGGCGACACGGTCTCTTAGCGAAATTGGCCTCACCGTTTCGACGGGGCCGGTGGTTGATTTTCGGCTGAAAGAGTTTCTGCGCGACGAACCGGAGAGCGGTACCGTGCCCCTTCTGTATCCGGCGCACTTCGCTAACGGCGCGATGGAGTGGCCCCGGCAGTCGAAAAAGCCGAATGCCGTCGTCAACAACAGCGAGACAAACAAATGGCTCTATCCGAACGGCTTCTACACGGTTGTGCGCCGCTTTTCCTCCAAAGAGGAACGGCGCCGGATCGTTGCGCACGTGGTTGATCCGGGCGCATTCAAGACCAATGCGATTGGTTTTGAAAATCACCTCAATGTCTTCCACTCAGGGAAAAAAGGCATCGGCGTCGATCTTGCGCATGGGCTTTCCGTGTTCTTGAATTCTACTGCTGTTGATGATTACTTCCGCCGCTTCAGCGGGCATACACAAGTCAACGCGACTGATCTTCGGCTTCTCCGATACCCGGAGCTGAAAGAGCTGGAGAAGCTTGGCCGGTGGGCTCAAACGCACCCGCTGCCAACGCAAGAGCTGATAGATAAACAAGTAGTGGCGCTGCATGGCAAAAACAAATAATATCGCTGACGCCCTCCAGGTCCTTGGACAACTGGGTATGCCCCGCGCGCAACAGAATGACCGGTCGGCGCTGTGCCTGCTGGCGCTGCTTAATCTGACGAAGCGTAAGTCATGGGCGAACGCAGAAAACCCGCTGGTTGGGATCACACCGATGATGGAGTTCGCTCGCGATCATTACGGGAAGCTATACGCTCCGAACTCCAGGGAAACCTTTCGGCGTCATACCGTTCATCAGTTGGTCGCGGCAGGGATCGCGCTCTACAATCCTGACAACCCGGCCCGGCCGGTGAATAGCCCCAAAGCGGTTTATCAGATCGAGCCGGATACCTTGGCGCTCTTGAAGAGCTTCGGCACGGCCGCATGGAATCAACATCTTGAAAAATACCTGCTGACTCGCAAAACGCTGACAGCTCAATACGCCAAAGAACGAGAGCTGCGCAAACTACCTGTGACGCTATCCACGGGAGAGAAAATTCGTCTTAGCCCCGGAAATCATAGCGCGCTGATCAAGGCGATCATTGAAGAGTTCGCGCCGCGCTTTGTGCCGGGCGGCGTTCTGATCTATGCCGGGGACACAGGAGACAAGTGGGGTTACTTCGACAAAGAACGGTTGGCAAAGCTGGGAGTGGCCATCGACGGCCACGGAAAAATGCCGGACGTGGTGCTCTATTATCCAGAGAGAAACTGGCTACTACTCATTGAGTCCGTAACGAGCCACGGCCCGGTAGACGGTAAACGACATGAAGAATTGGGACGGTTGTTTGCGGCATCCAATGCAGGCTTGGTCTATGTGACAGCGTTTCCGTCACGCGAAGTGATGACGCGCTATCTGGCGAGAATCGCGTGGGAGACAGAAGTGTGGTGCGCGGATGCGCCTTCCCACTTGATCCACTTTAACGGCGAAAGATTTCTTGGCCCCTATGGGTGACGTTTGCAATTGTCGAGTATTTGCAATAGGGAGCGAAGGAGGCAACCGCCATCTATCTGCTGAATCCGCTGTTCTTCATCACACCGCCACAACCGCTCAACGCCCAATGCGTCTTCGCGGGAGGACCGTCGAAGTGAATCGAGTTGTTCGTTGCGCCCTTTTGTACTTGTCGATCAGCGGCGGAACACGCATGGCGGTCTTCCCGCCGCGGGAGAGGCCGTAGAAACCGATGCCTTTCGGATCGACGAATGGAAGTTGCGGGAGCCAGTCTACCGTGCGTTGATGTTGACCGGTAATGAAGGAGAACAGGGTGAGCTTCAATGGATTTGCGCGGCGGACAATCAACCGGAAACGTTCGTCGCCGATGCATGGATTCTGCGGGGCGTAAACGATGTAGCCCTTGGCCGCAAGTTTGGCTGCGAAGCTGTGATAGTTCCCTTCAGCCTGTGCGGCCGTCGCTTCGATTACGTCTTTCGGCTGGCCGGCGAGACCGTGCTGCATTACTACCAGCGGGCGCCGTTCACCGGGTTTGATGTTTTTCGGGATCAGCAGAATGCCGGAGGCGAAGACGTCTTTCCACACGGGCAGCACCACTTCATAGCCGGTGAATTGGGCGCTGTCGTAGACGCGTCGTGTTTGGGCGGTGATGGGTTCTGCTGGATCGGGAATCTTGCCGATGATTTCTTCGTAGAGATACTTTCTGTATGGATTGGTAGTGGCCTGCCAGCGTTGGATGGAAGACGAATCGGCCTTCGCCCAGAATTCATGGCGGCGGAGTGGCGAACTGCGGAGTAGAGCCAGCGTGTAATCTACCATCTGATCGAACTGACGGTGCATACGGGCAGCGGCTTGGTCCGGAACGAGTTCGGGGATCGAGTTCCCCGCCGATGGTGGCGCGGGCTTTGAAACCGGCGGCGGCATTCGCTATTTCAGAATCGACCAGATGTTCCGGTCGATGGGTTGTTGCCAGAGACGAACGTTGAGATCGGGGTAGCTGAACAATTCGGTGGTGGTGATGCGGGAGTCAATGAACGCAGCGTAGCGAGCGATAATTGCGCCTTCGCCGCAGCCGATCACCCTTATCGGCAGATGCGGCGTGGCCTTTGCAAAGTAGTCGACGGCGGCCAGAATTTTTTGCACTTCGTAGCCGGGGATGTGACGGCCCACTTGATACGCCATCGCGGCGCCTTTGGGCGGTCATCTTGATACGAGGGTTTCCGGAGAATGTGGAGTTACAGTCGATGATCAGCGGGATGAGGATTTTGCTGCGCGGTTCGTTTAGGCGCGCGGCTAATGATTCGGGGCTCATGCCGGCGTCGGGAACTGCGATGACGTATGACGCGGGTTGTTGACTGGGAATGATTAGCAGGCATTGGGCGTCGATGCCCTTCAGCACCGGCCAGCGCGTTCGAGGTAACGCTCTATGCACGTTAGTATTTTCACCCAGATCGCGCCTGTTTCAGTAAGGGGCTGCAGGCCTGGGAGCGCGAGGATTAGCGCTGCGATGAACGGGAACATGCCGTATTGGGGTAGTAGTGATTGAGGATATCGCGGAATGACGCTCCGTGGGCGGCCATGCTATTTGAGCCCAACTGGCAAAGGCCGACGCCGTGGCCTTCGCCCCGTCCGTGGATCACGCCGGTGGTCTTGTCGACGGTGTAGTTGTTGCTGGGAATCTTCTGCGCCAGGCGGAACTGTTCGGTGGGGGTGACTTCCACTTCAATGCGTTGCGTCCACTTGCGGCTGTTTCGCTGGCATGCGGGGCAGTCGACGGAGAAGTAGGGGTAGGGGTCTGGTTGCAGGCCGACACTGGAGGCCGTGAGTGTGTGGCCGCCGCAGCTTGCCGAATAGAGCGGGGCGAAGGTCTGGTTTTGGTATGCGATCGTTAGCCCCGCGGTTCCCTGCGCCGCTCTGGATGCGGCATGTTGTGCGGATGGCGGAGAGCGGTGGAACTGGCAATGAGTGGTGTCGCAGAAATCGAAATTCCGATGGCGCTTGCGTGACGCTGTGTAGTAAGAACGGGCGAGCACGGCTGCTGCCTTCAGCGCTTCGATGTGCGTGCCATCGGGAAACTCGGCTGCGACTACGGCGGCGATAGCTTGCTCGCGGTCCATGGTGATGACTGGGATCAGTTCGTTGCCAACGCTGGTGATGGAGAGCGTTCCGCGGAAGTTGCGTTCGATTTTGCCAGGTATGCTGAGGAGGAAATCGGTTGGTCCGCCGTCGCGCGCTGTGATCTGCGCGGGCGCGGCGTTCCATCGGATATCGGCGGCGTGGCTCGGAGTTCCGTTTATGAGCAGCACTTGCTGCGGCCGCGCTTGCACGGTCAGGTGCGTTGGATGGAATAGTCCAAAGACTCCGATCCTTACCGTGATGAATGCGAGAAACAGCATTTCACTTGCCGCGAAGAATTGCGCTGAGCATCCTGCCTGCGGTAGCGGCGGTGGTTGCGCCTGGAACACCGTGCACCTGCACCAGTAGCGTGTAGCCATGCACCATCGCGACTACGTATCCGTCGCCCGGTTGCCCCGCGGGATGCGCGCAGGCGGCGGTTCCGGTTTTGACGCGGGCTTTTATTGCGATGGCACGCCCGGTGCCGGATTGCGACGATTGCAGCATGCCGGCGAGGACGGGCGCGGCTTCGGGGTACGACGCGAGTATGCTGTAGGCGCGGGCTATGGACAGTGGAGAGAGCTTCCATTCACGGCCTAGGCCGATCCATGTTTCCGCGGACGCATTTTGCGGAGGTGGTGCTAGCCCGAAGCGGCTGAGAAAATCCGGGTTTGCGAGCGGGGCTAGTTGCTGGAAATAGGAATTACAGGAGTGCGCAATGGCGTTCGTCATGTTTAAGGCGCCGTGGCCTTTTTGCAGCCAGCATTGCTTTGGATCGCAGGTGAGAGCGGGAAACTTTCCGTTCGCCGATGCGGCGAGAGCGACGAATGGCTTCAGTAACGAGCCCACAGGAATTGGTTGATCTGCGTGTTGCCAGCGCTGCGCGATTACAGCGTTGGTGGATGTATCGAGTAGGATGTAGGATATTTCGGCACTGGGGAACTGCCTGTCTAACAGCTTTGCGATCGACTGATCGTAGAGTGTGCCTAGCTGCAGTAGGGCGAGCGCGAGGGTCATTTCGTGATCCCGAGGGCGCGACCAGGGGGTCGCGCGCGGACGAGGGCGTCCGCCCCACCTGGTGGTAACAGCGAAAGTGTTCGTGAGGTCATCACCTGGTGGTAACAGCAGTGGTTAGTGAGGTCATCATCTGGTGGTAACAGCGAAGGTGTTCGTGTGGTCATCATCTGGTGAGTTTGTACACGATTGTTTGCGGTACTGTTGCACCAATGTCATGCGCTACGATGCTGGCGGTTTCCATGCGGCCCATGGTGCGGCCCAGGCTTGCCACGTTCTGCGAGAAGAACTGCGGGCCGGCACCGGTGGCTTCGGGCGATTGCGAATGATCGATTAAGCGCATCAGCTTCGTGTACGGCGCCAGTTCCTGCGTGAGGCGAAAGGTTGCCGAGTAACTCGCGGCGGCCTGCTGGACGGGCTGCGCGGTCAGCTTCTGCGTGATTGCGTCGAGCATCGCTTTGTTATCGGCTAGGATCAGGACGCGGCCGCGGGCGAGCGAGAATTCGGTGCGGATGGCGTTGATATCCCAGTCAGCCGCGGCCAGCAGGACTACCGCGCGCGGGTTCACCACAAACACGCCGTCCGGCAACGTGCGGCTCGATTGGACCTCCAGCATCGCATCGAGCTTGATCCGGTCCAGCTTGGCGCGGAGGTCGTTGTAGGACTGATTGCGGTCCTCGAGATCCACCAGGGGTTGCTGATCGATTCTTGTTTCGAGATCCGCTTCGCTGCCGGACTTGTCGTCAGTGGGCGCGGCGCCGGGTGCTCTTTCAGATGGCGTTGCCGATCCCGCGGCCGGGCTGTAGATCTTGCGGTAGACCAGATCGGCTGCCTCGGCTGTGGTGGGCGCGGCCCAGGCGCGGTAGAGGCCGGTCGCGTTTGGAACGTATGCGACGATCTGCGCAACGGCGGATTCGGCGGCGGTTGCTGGAGTGGTGGGCTGGGCGCGGAGCAGAACGCGCTCTTCGCGAATCTGCGTGGCTTCGCGGAAAATATCGGCGACACCTGCGCTGTACTGCTTCAGCGACGCGGTGTTGCGCTGAATCCAATAGGAGCGAAAGTGCGGCGTTTCGAGCAGCGCAGGCAGATTCATCACGATGCGGATTTCACCCTGCGCCTTGGCGGCTTTGGTGGCCTGGGTGAAAAACGCTTCGTCCTTCATGGCGCGGGCCGGTTGATTGGCTATCAGCGTCAGAGCTCCGGCGATCAGGTCTTCGCGCGTCGCAAGAAGCAGTAACCCGTTGACAGATGCGAATGCGGCAACGCGCTTGGAAGGCCGGTCTACGCGGACGTAATACGCCTGTCCCGCCGCATTGCGCGACTCGTAACTGGTGCGCGTTTTCCAGAGCGCGGTCTCGATGGCGCGGGCGCTGGCTAATCGAGTAATGTAGAGAAATTCGAGCTTGCCGATGTCGTAGATGCCTACCGCCGATTCGGCGCCCGCCAGCGAGTTGACCAGAGACATGTCCGGTGGAAGTCCCGCGGCGGCGGCGTATTCGGTTTGCGCGTCAGCCAGGCGTGTGAAGAGACGGGTGCGGGAGAAGACTGAATAATTATCGCTGCTGAGCCAAAGGCGCTTCTCGGCCGACGCGTTCCAATCGCGCAGCAGCACTGTGAAGTCGCGCGCTTCCACATAGAGCAGCGAGCCGGACGGGAAGTATCCCGAGAGCGCGGGCGTGGATTGCAGCGCCTGGGCGAGCAGCCACGCGCCGAGAGCAACAAAAGTTCCGATGGCGATTTTGAGTTTCATAGGCGCGGACGCACGTTGCGCTCCTGTTCCAAATTCTTCGTGACGATGGGGCGGCGCAATTCATTCTCCGCGATGCGTTTCTGCTCCGCCTCAAACGCGTCTAAGCCGTTCTGCGCCGATGGATCGAGGTATTGCGCGATGCGGAGGAGAGTCAACGCAGGTTGGGGCGCATCTACCTTGCGGAAGACGCCCGCTGCCTCCCTGGCGATGCGCGCGCGGTCCTTGGCGGGCAGTAAAGTGGCGTAGAGGAACTCGTCGCCCAGATATTTGAGGTTGTTTCCGGACTGCTGATCCAGCCTTTGCTGGCCTCCGACAAGCGGCATGAGCGCGCCGATCGCCGTCTGATTGCGATTCAGTGCCATGGCCGCCTGGAACAGCGGAAGCCGGGGCTGATTCGATTGCGGATCGATTTCCAGTGCGCCACGGAACAGGCGGGCCTTCACGTCGTTGTTGGTTACTTGCGAGGCAGCTTTCATGCGAGCATGCCAATAGTAGGGGCGCTCGGCTACTGTGAGATCTATCGGAGTGCTTGCCGCGAGAAGATCCAGTTCACCGGAACCGAGTGACGCTTTGGTGGCGGAAAGTTTTGCGATTGCCGACGCCGCGTCAACGCGATTCGCGTAGGGCGTATCAGCCGAGCCAGCAAGTGTCTGGAGTTCTGCCGCCTCGCCCTTCGCGGCTTGCAGGGCCACCAGCGACGCTTTATCCCAGGGCGCCGCTTGCGCACGGGTGATGCGGAACTCTGCGGCTTCCTTCGTGCGGCCGAACTTTTCGAGCAGCGCAGCGGCCGATTCGAGATTCTCAAACGGCTCGCCGGAAACCAGCGTCATGCGGCGCAAGAGAGCGACGGCAGCCGCCGTGTCCTGACGTTCGAGATGCACCTCCGCGAGGCCCAGGAACGACGGTGGTGCCGGGGTGGGCAGTTCCAGTTCCGATGTGTAGACAAACTCCAGAACGCGGCGTGCCGATGCGGCATCGCCTTCAGCCCGGAGGAAGCCCGCGCTGTTGCGAATCAAGTCGAGCGGCGGTTTGGTTGCGGCATAGAGGGCGAGGAGCGGTTCGAGCTTGCCCGATTGGGCCGCCGTGCGAACCTCCAAAGAGATCACCTGGTGAGGCTGTTCCCGAAGAGCGTCGGGGTCGAGCGCGGCAAGCGCAGCCTGTGCCCTTTGGATCTGCTTGGCACTTACGAGCGCTTCGATCCATTCCAGTTGATAGCGGCGCTTGTTCTGCAATGCGTCACGCTTGGCTTCTCCGCGCGCCTGCGAGAGTTTGAGATCGGCGGTCTCGAGGAGCCGCTGGTATACGATCTCCTTACCGGACGGCGGCATCCAATCCGCGGACACGATGGTCCCGAGGAAATTGACAGGGTCCGTGGCGCGGCGGGCAAGGTTTGTGATCCAACGGACTCCGTCGGAGGGAGTTGGCGATGCTGCAAGGATGCCCTGCAACAGTGGATCTGCGCGATACACGCCGTTGCGATAGATGTACGTGCCGAGCAGACGGTCAGCTTCGGGCCGGACATCAGCCAGCACTTTGTATTTGCCTACAGCTTCTAGCGTGGACTGCACGTCGTTCCAGAAGCTTTCCGGCACGCGGCGCAAATCCTGCTGTACGGCGAACATCTGAAATGCCTGTTTCCAATGCGCTTTGGCTTCGTCACGCTTTCCCTGCGCCCAAAGGATTTCCGCAATCCGGCTGTGTGCGTCGCCGCGGTTTGGATTGAACTGCAGCGCATGGCCGTAGTCTTCTAGCGCGCGTTCCGAAGCGCCGGATTCGCGATAGTATTCGGCGAGTTTGAAATACGCGCCGCCGTTTGCGGGCGTTCCTTCCAGGGCGGCCGGGAGATAGTCGTCGGCTTTGGGTTGCTTCGTCACGGCTAGATACTCGCCGTAGCGTGAGCCGTAATAGAACCAGAGATCGCCGGCCAATTGCTGATCGCGAACTACCGGATGGCCCAGTTGCCCGCCGATGGTGTTGGGTCCAAGAGCCGATTGAAAAGCGGCGTTGATATCAGGCGTGGTTCGGGCGAAATAGAGGCCGGTGAGCGCGGTGTAGGCTGTCGTCCAGACCGGAGGCAAACCGGTGCCGCGCGCGGCTACGGCGCGCAATGCCAACGTTGCGTCATTGCCCGAGAGTGCTGCTGTGGCCGCGCCGTCGCGAAGTTCGTTCGAGGAACTGATCTGTGCAATGGCGACCAGCTTGTCCGGCGCGGTGGAACGGAGCAAGGTGGTGTAACGATGCGCAGCCGGTCCGGAGAGCATGCCGCGGTCATTCAGCAGAGTTAGCACGCGGATCTCCTCGCGCGGACTTCCGCCCTGGCGATATGCCTCGGCGGCTTGCACCAGCAATTGATCTTTGCCGTCGTCCTGCGGGTAGGCCTTCCAGAAAGCTTCAATCGCCTTACCTAAATCGTCGTAGCGCAGGCGGCGGCCTTGCAATTCCGCTAGCCGCGGCAGAAGCTGATCCTTGGATTGGGCATCGGGTTTCGCGATAAGCGCTGCCTGCATCCAGCGGACTGCAAGATCGTTGAGGCCCGCTGTTTGCGCGGCTGCGGTGAGGTCCATGGCAGGCGGCTGGATGCGGATCTTTTGCAGAAATACTCCGAAGGCAGTCCGTTCTTCGGGAGTAAAGTATTGTTTGGCGACGGCCGCCATTTCACCCACCAGGCCGATGCGTGCTTCAGTCGGCGTGAGCTTCGCTATTGCCTGATAGGCCGCATCATACGTGCGCAGACGGGCGGCGAGATGGACATAAAGACGCAGGTCCTGCTGGGCTTCCGGATCGTCCTTCGGCACGGCCTTCAATCCTTGCGCGGCAAACTCCTTTGCTTGCGGAAGCAGGTTCCACGATTCCAGCTTTCGCGCCACTTCGAAGTAGTCCTGCGATTTTGTGGAACCGCCCTGAAGAAACGCCGCGCGGAGTGCTGCGACTGCTGCATCGGGCTGCGATTGCCGGGCCCGCGTTTCGGCGAGCTTCACCATCCACTGCGGATTGCGATAGGTGAGCTCATACAACTTCGTATAAGCCTTGGCCGCGTTGTCGAAGTGGAGCAAGCGCTCTTCGAGCGATGCCATTGCGGTGTAGAGATCCGTTCGGTCGGGCCGGAGGACGATGGCGCGATTGTATGCTTCTACGGCAGCGGGAAAGTTTTCCAACTCCGTATTGAGGCGGGCCAGCACCATCGGCCAACGAGCATCGCGCGGCGAATCGGCGACAGCCTTTTCGTAAAATTCGCTTAGTTGCTGGATGCGGCTGTTCTTGCGCACATACGCGGCCGCTTCCTGCACTACCGTTGGATCTTCCGGGTAATGATTGATGATCTCAATGTATTGCGATGTGGCCGTCTGATAATCCTTCAAGCGTGTGAGAACCGGAATGAGACTGCGGCGGATTGCGATAGACTGCTCCGCTTTCCCGGCCTTTTGCAGGCTGGCGTCAAGAAACGTGCTCAGAGATTTGTCGTCTCCCTCGCGGGCATAGGTATCGGCCATCGCCGCAACCAAGTCGGCTGCAATTGGCTCCGCCGTCAGCATAGGATTCAGGAAACGGCGGGCTCGCTGATAGTCGGCTATCTCAGCGGCTTTGCGCGCGGCTTCAAGCGTGAACGAACGCTTCAGCGCGGCGTTGGCAGTACCGGCGGCGCGTTCGAGCGTATCGACTGCGCTCGTGCCCTGCTTACTACGCCAACGGAAATCGACGGTGGCTCGGACCACGCCCAGGATTTGTGGATTGTCTCCATAGACGGCGTCGATGGTTCGCGCGGCGGCGTTGAGGTCCGGTTTCGATTCATAGAAACGGGCCAGTCGAAGGCGGAGGCGCATGCGGTCGACCGGATCTGTTGTGATTGCGATTTGCCTGTTTATCGATTGTTCCCGAACGGTGTCGAAGCCTTGGCGTTCCGCTACCGTGTCGATGCGCGAGAGAAGATCGAAGGAGTTCGTGCCGCCGGCGACGCCGGAAAGATAGTTGGTGAGATCAGGCAGACGGTCCTGATTTCCCAGAACAGCCACGCGCAGGGCGAAGGCGGAAGTAGATGGATTCGCACCGGCTGCCAGCTTCTTCGTTGCGTCCTCAATGAGAGCGCGCAGGGCCGGACGGCGGGCCAGCAACAGCAGCCTCGATTGAGAAGGAGATGCTTCGGCGGCTTCTTGAATGTACTCGGCGATAGCCTTCGCATAGTCGCGCCGGCTTTCATGAATCGCCCCGGCTTCAAAGGCGAAGAGTGCCGGCTGCTTCAACTGTTTGCGCCCGTCGGCAATCAGACGGAGAGCATCGTCGTACAGAAAATAATCCCAGAAAACAGTGGCCGCTTCCAGGTACCCGTCGGCGCGGCCGGGCTCGACGGTGGCGATGCGATTCCAGTAGACGCGAGCTTTGTCGAACTGTTCTTTATCGGCGTAGATCTCACCAATGCGGGTGAGTGTTTGCGTGTCGCGGGGACTGCTTCGGCTGAGCTTGTCTTCGATTGACACTGCCGCATCGGTGCCTAGCAGCGACCGGTGGATGGACGCGGTTCGTTCCCCCAGCGTGGCCTCCGCCGGATAGTTGCTCGAGATGCCTAGCAGCACGGGCGCGGCTTCTTCAAAATGCGAACGCCATGCCTGGGCTTCGGCTATCATCTGCGTTGCGGCGCGGTCGGAAGCGGTGGCCCCGGTGAGGCGGCTGAGACCCGCGAGTTCGGCGTCGAGCTTGCCCGAGCGTGAAAGATACTCGAAGAATTGCGAGCGCAGTGTCTCGTCGTAATACCAGTTGTTGCGAAGCATGCGTTCCCAGGCGGCGTTATCCACGGTGCCCTTGGT
>JANYCV010000554.1 GCA_025360145.1 Acidobacteriaceae bacterium | reverse complement strand
TCCGCAAATGGGCGCAGTTTGTTCGACGGGTTATCCGATGATCGCGCCCGTGTCTTACGATAGAAGCAGGAAGTATATGGCAACTCTTGATTGGTCGCAATGTCCGGTCGTCGAAAGCATCCCCGGCAAGGTAAGCGGAGCGTGGGTGTTCCGTGGTACCCGCGTCCCCGTGTCGGCAATTTTTGAGAATCTAAAGAGCTCGACTATTGAAGAAGTCCTTGAGAATTTTCACGTTACGCGGGATCAGATTCAGACCGTGTTGGACTTTGCTGCAAAGAGCGCGCAGGCACCGCTTGAAACTTTGCAAGTCGGATGAAAATTATCCTCGATGAGAGTACTCCGCAAAAACTCCGGCTGCTGACCGATGGCAGCCATACGGTGGTAACAACCTGGTACCAAGGGTGGTCCGGCCTGAAGAACGGAGCCTTACTGAGTGCTGCGGAAGCCGCGGGCTTCGTCCTTTTCATTACAGCCGATCAAGAAGTCAGCTACCAGCAGAACCTCACGGGCCGTAAGATGGCATTGTTGGTTTTGAGTTCGAATAATTGGGGTTTGATTAAAGCGCGGATAGTCGAGATCATGGCCGCGATTAACTCGGCAACACCGGGAAGCTTCGGTTTCGTCAACATCAGGTACGCGCGCGAATAGCTATGCCTCATTTGGCCGGCCTGCGGCATCGCACTCTAAGCCCCACATACCCTTCGCCCGCACCACCGAGATAGTAAATACCGACAGCGGCTCCCCAAGCAGCGCTCCGGCCATCTCAATCCGCGAAACCAGCGCACGCTCGGGCTCATGGATATTCGCCAGCAAGTCTTGTGCATCCACACCGAACAGCTTCCCCGTCCGCCAAGCTATTAACCGCGACAGTTGTATCGTAAGGCCAATGCTCGTGCAAAGCCTAGTTCGGGCGCAGCGCATTCCCGTCTCTCTGATAAGCTTCAGCCACGGCAAACAGAGGCACAACACGGTCACCGGAATCTTTGATCTCTTCAATCTGCTTCATCCTAAATCCGGCAGTTTGAGGCACTCAAAAACGAATTGAGCTTTAGCCGCAAGCAGATGCAATGGAATCAATTATCACCCGCATGGTGAACTGCGGAGTAGTTGAAATCCTGAGACATTTCAGGGGCTTGATGCGATGCGCCGTAGTCGAACTGCCAGATTCTGCTTCATGCATTTACCCAGCAACGGCTTGCTGGCAGCCGGATCTTTGGACCCAATTGATCGCGTGATCCTACCCAGCAAATCCGCGCGTAAACCCGCGAATGGAATCGACCGCACCAAAGAGATGGCGAATTGCGGATCTTTCGGAAGCGCCGCCAGAATCTTCTGCGCCTCCCCGTTGGCGTGTTCCCACCACCGCAAACCTTCCGCGCGCTCGGAGAGCGAATCGGCACCATTAAATCGTCTTCTTCGAATCTCTCAATGGGAGCCACATTCGGTGCAGGGTCCGGCAGCTTGCCGTCTGGATGCCCGGCCACCGCCGCGCGAAGGCTAAGGTTCTGGGCCCGCAGCTCCTCTCCCAACTTAAGCTGCAAACCTTGCAACACTGGATTCAGGCTGGCCAGTTGCACCGCCATCGCTTCATTCAGTTCCACGGAGCCACTCGCGCCCAGTGATGCCTTGTCCTCATTCGCAACTGCTCGATGAGTCAACAGGCCCTTCACCAGAGCGTCCAGAATTTCGTTGGCCTAAGCCGCCGGCATCTCACGCCAATGCCAGACGAGCATTTCCGAAGACAATCAACCGGCGCGAATCTTCCAGCGCAAGCTTTGCGAAAATCCGTTCCGCCGCACGATACGGATAGTCCGCTCCCTCCGGCACCAGATTCACGATCTCAATCGCGCGATCGAACTCTCCCTTGCTCAGCAGCAGTTGCGTGACTTTCCCAATGGCGGAAGTCTGGTTGTCGAAATCGCCCGCGCGGTTGGTCATCGACCGCAATAGCTCGATCGCCGCCGGAAGGCTGATGTCCGCCATCGCCTGCACCACTTCGCTCTGATGAGCCGACCGCACGTTCTTGCCGGGCTCATCCGGAAGCGCTGCGGTTATCGAAAACGCGATAGCTGGTGCCGATATGCACCAACGCCATCACTTGAATTTCAGTCCGTGAGGATGGAAGAAACCCAGTGGCCGTATCCAGCAGATGCCGGCCGGCAGCGCGTGCAGTAGGCGGCTGTTCGTAAGAAATGCCCGCAAGGCAAAAGAGAACAACCAACCGAATCCAGGTCATAACTCGATGGCGCTCACTGCAACAGATCGTTTAACTTCTTCAGCTCCGCTACATCGAACTTCGGCTTCCGGTCGAACGTCATCAGGCCGTTGATCTCCTGCTCCACATCCGTCAACTGCGTGTAGCAGATTCCGATGAACGCCGGCGTATCGTGAATCCCGTGATACAGCTTGCTCAACCGGGCGAACGCCGCCTCGCCGTTCTTCTCCAGTCCCGCGTAGCCCCACGCCGCATCGGACACCTTCTGCCCGGGCATGATGTAGGAAATCCCCCCGAACTCCGAAAGAAAAATCGGCGTCCCGTTATAAGCGAAGCCCGGCGCCAGCGCGGCCCGTCCATTGTTTGGTACGAACGACCCCGGCTTGCTGGTCACATCTTTATACTTCTTGGCTAACGCTTCCCCCTGCGCCGTATAGTCGTGGACACCGAACAGATCCGTCATATCCGTATGTTCCCAGCCATCGTTGTCGATTACCAAACGCGTCGAATCCAGCGAATGCGTCAACGTATACATCGCCTTCAAATGATCCTGCTGCCGCTTGTCGCGAAGGTTCGGCACGCCCCAGCTTTCATTGATCGGAATCCACAGAATG
>JANYCV010000529.1 GCA_025360145.1 Acidobacteriaceae bacterium | reverse complement strand
GTGGAGCGAAGAGCATTTCCCGCGTTTGAAAGTGCCGCACAAGCTGCCGCAGGTCATGGGCGCCAGCAAAGTAATGCAGTTTTCCGGTTGCATCGGAATTCTCAAGCGCAGGGCAGTGCTGATGTTGTGCTACGGTTCCGGCCTACGCATCTCCGAGGCCGTATCGCTGAAGGTTAGGGATATCGACTTCAAGCGGATGCTGGTGGCCGTACGCCTGTTGTTGCTGTTGCGGGAGTACTGGAAGATCCAACGTCCGCGGAGGGCGGCCATATTCAAGAGAACACCACCCGTCAGAAATGCCAGGAGGCTGCCAGATGGCCGGAACCAACAAGCATGTCATGCCGCATATGTTGCGGCAAAGTTTTGCCACGCACTTGCTGGAAGCCGGTACCGATACGCGCGCCATCCAGGTCATGCTGGGACATAGCCGCATCGACACCAACGCACGTTACATTCGCGTCTCGCCCCAGACGGTGGGTCAAACGGTAAGCCCGTTGGATCGCTGGCCGGAAGCTACCCCGCCCAATCGCGGCGCCGCGAGCAAGACTAAATCGCCAGCGGGCTAATCCGTGACACGGCCGGCATCTTCCGCCACCATGGCGCAGGGAAGACCCTGGCGCGGGCCAGGGCAACTTCAGGATGCCGACGCTCCGCGAGATCGCCCGCACCGCGCCCTTCATGCACCATGGCAGCATCGCCACGCTCGAAGACGTGATCGAGTATTACGACCGCGGCGGTAACCGCAACCCGGGACTCGATCCCGAGATTCGGCCTCTCCATCTCCCCTCCGCTGAGAAGCAGAATCTCATCGCGTTCCTTCGTTCTTTCAACGGCCACGAAGCCGGTAGGTAGCGTCACCGGCGTCTGCTGCTTTTTGCGACAGGAGCCACACGGCATGAACGGCGCGGCCAACCATTAGCCATCCTGTTCCGTATTGTCGTTCTTCGCGGCAACGCTCACCAGAGCTGCCGCCAGAGCGCTTAAAAACACGATGACAAATAAGCCAACGCGAAGATTGGTAACCTGCGAAATGAATCCGATTGCCGGCGGCCCTACCAGAAAGCCCATGTACCCGATTCCACTTACCGTGGCGACACCGGCCCCCTCGCTCATCCCTTTGATTCTTCCGCCGGCGGCGAATACCAGCGGAATGATGGAAGAAAATCCCGCACCCGCCAACGCAAAGCCGGGCAAGGCCCAGTGCGGCGATTGCACCAGCAAGGCCGAAGCCAACCCGCAGGCGGCCAGGATTCCTCCCGCACGAATGGTCCATGCGGTTCCCAGGCGGACTGTGATCGCGTCGCCGAATAAACGAAAGACTGCCATCGACGCGCAGAAAACCGCGTAACCAGCGGTAGCCAAGCCGGGACCCGCGCCGAGAACTTCTTTCAGGTAAATGGCGGTCCAATCGGCGATTGCGCCTTCCGATAGAAAGATGCAAAATCCGATGGCGCTCAGTGCCAGCAGCGCCGGCGGAAGATGGCGGACTCGCAGTTTGGCGGAGGAATGGGCCGGGTTATCCGCCTGCGATTCCATGAGCAGCGGCGCGGTGCTTACCGCAAACGCCAGGAAAATTGCCGCAGTGATCAGAAAATGCTCCCCGGCGGGAATCGCGTGCGTGGCGACTATTCCGCCCGCAGCCGCGCCGAAGATCGCCCCCAGGCTGAACATGCCATGGAAGCGGGACATGGTGGGCGTTCCCATCCGTCTCTCCACCGCGACGCCCTGCGCGTTCATCGCCACGTCGTTCGAACCGGCCATCGCGCCGAACAGAAACAAAGCCGCAAATAGAGTGACGGCGTTGAAGGCGAATGCCGGCGGGACGAGCGCCAAACAGAGGCCGATGCTGGTCCACATGGCGGCGCTCCGGCTGCCGTAGCGCGTGACAACCCAGCCGCATAGCGGGATTCCGATAACGGAGCCGATGGCGCTGCCCAGCAGCGTTAATCCGAAAACGCCATCGTTCAGGTGGAGCGATGCCTTAATGGAAGGGATTCGCGAAATCCAGGTGGAGATGACCAGCCCGTGGATGAGGAATCGCGCCACCACCGCCCACCAAGCGCGCGAAAGGCTTTCGCCGGTGGGCGCCCCTCTGACGGCGAGTCCTTCAGGGCATTCCAGCAACTGGCTCATTGGATGGGCTGGGCCTCCGCTTCTATGGAACACAACGTGATGTTATCGGTCCGCACCTTGCTCCATTCGCGGAGAGCAAATCCGTGCGATTCAAAGAAGACGCGAATCGCGGCGCTGTTCCATCCAAGCACATCTTCCAGAACCGGGACAAGCACGCTGAGAGCGTCTTCACTCAATACCGTCCTGCGGGCGATTTGGGTGATGTATTGGTTTTCCGAGACTGCAATGGTCAGGCCGTCCATGCGATTGAGATGCAGCATGACGTGCACGTCCGAACTGCCGTCACCCACGTAGACGAGGCGGGCGTGGCTAATGGATAAGTTCGCGCGAAGCTCTTCCAAAACCGCTACCTTGCCGTAGCCGGCAGGCAGGCGTACGATCGATTCGATCTCACCGGAGCCAGCATCGTAACGAAACCTGGTTCCAAAAATGTGGCCGGGGTCTACAATGCCTTCGAGCGCGGATTGAACTATCTCCTCAGGCGCGGCCGAAATTACATAGAACGAAAACTGATGGCCGCCAAGATCCTTCAGCAACCTAGAAAGAAGCGCGATATTTTTCTTCAGGCGAACGCGCTTTCCGGCCTCAATCAAATGCTCTTTGCGCACACGGCGCAGGTCTGGATCGTGAAGCAGCAGGTACGCGAGTTCGCCGCCTTGTTGCACCAGGTGGATTTTAGAGAGACCTTCGATTCGCTCACGCAGGCCGGACACCCCGAGGATGTCGCCCAAGACCAAACCGGAATCATGGAAACTTAAGGTCTGATCGAAATCGCTTGCTAATAGATACTGCTTGGAAACTGCACTGGAAATTGTCATTAAATTTGATCCTTTCATTCGGCATGTCGCTTTCGGCGGGGAATGCTGCGAACTGCTGGGTCGCCAGACAACTACTAATCCTTATCATGATATCAGAGAAAAGCCGGTTGCATGGATAGTCCGATAGCTGATATAACAGCATTGCGATTATGGCACCACTAAAAGTAACAAAACCGAAACATCGGCAGATATTCGAAGCCTTAAGCCGGGAGATTCTGGCGGGCCGATATCAGCCAGGGCAGCGCTTCCCCAGTGAGGCTGCACTGGTAACCCGGTTCCATGCATCGCGGATTACGGTGGGCCGCGCCGTAAAGGAACTGCAACTCCGTGGCTTGGTGGACCGGTTTGCCGGATCGGGCACATTCGTACGGGGCTTGGCCGGGACATCACGCAAAGGGCTCCTGTTCGGGCTGATCATTCCGGATCTGGGTGGAACGGAGATTTTCGAACCGATCTGCCAGGGCATTGCGAGTGCTCCCGATGCGGCGAACCATGCGCTGCTGTGGCCTCATTCGAGCGGTGCGGGAGTGGGCCAGGAAGAACAGGCGCTGCAACTATGCGAGCAATGCATCGCGCGTGAGGTTTCCGGTGTATTCTTCGCGCCTCTGGAGATGACCGCAAGGTCCGGCGAGATAAACCGCAAGGTGATGGCGCGGCTGAAGAAGGCTGGGATTCCAACGGTGCTGCTGGACCGGCGGCCCGACGAGCTGGGAGCGGGCGGCCGCGGCGATCTGGTAAGTATCGACAATCCACGTGCCGGCTATCTGGCAACCGGGCATCTGTGGAACTGCGGGGCGCGGCGAATTGGCTTTGTGGCTTTCCGGGGACAGGCGTCGTCGGTAGCGGGCCGGATTGCCGGATACCGGCAGGTTCTCTCTGCCCACGGCGTCGCCGAGCGCATCTACCAGGTGACCACCGGTGACCAGTTCGACCTGCCTGGCCGCGCCGAAGAATGCGACGGCTTCGTTTGTTCCAGCGACCATGTGGCCGGCCATCTGATGCGCGTCTTGATGGCGAAGGGCGTGCGGATTCCGCGCGATGTTCGGATTGTTGGAATCGACGATGTCAGTTATGCCTCCCTGCTGCCCGTCCCGCTGACCACCATTCACCAACCTTGCCGGGAAATTGGAGAGACTGCGCTTCAGGTCTTGCTGGAGCGGCTGGCGCGTCCAAAGATGCCTGCGCGGGAGGTCCTGCTCGATTGCGAGCTGGTCATCCGGGAGTCTTGCGGAGCTAAGAAGCGGAACGGGTAGCCGCCGCTTCTCTCAGCGGAGAGCAGCATCATGGGCCGCGCCGGGGCACTGGCAGCGGGGCAGGTGTTCTTCGCCTACCGCATCGATTACGCCGGCGTATTTCTGCTTTCAGGAAAACTCACGGACGATTCTGCGGCCTGGAACACGGAGCCGTCGCCGATTGCCGGGCGGCTGGCGCTCGAGTCCTTTTCCAGCGTGCTCGCCGCCGTGGCCGAAGGGCAGGGAAGGCCCGGCCAATAACGTGCAAAACCAGTTTCACGATGTGGAACTCATCTACGACTCCGGCCGCGCCCACCACTCCTCGGACGCACCGTTCGATCTCGACTTTGATACCGCTGGCCACCCGTGCGGCAGCCTCGCTCGCGCCCGGCGGACAGGCAGACGGCCGCGCAGGAGACAGGACTTTCGACCATCGGTTACGCGGCCAG
>JANYCV010000515.1 GCA_025360145.1 Acidobacteriaceae bacterium | reverse complement strand
TTTGGTTGGCGGATTGGGGCATTCGTCCCGCTTCCAGCAGCGGGACGTGGGCGTCCCGCGCCGGCCAGGGGGCCCGCCCTACCTCGGCTGCTGCTGTAGTAACTATCTGAGTCAAGCACATACCGAGCTCCGGGAAAATGAAATGCCACAAGCCAACCCGGAATACCTCATTCCGCATCAATCGATCCCTGTTCCGCCGGGCCATTGAGCTTCGCCCGAGCAGTAACTGGCATCTACGATAGTGCGTTCGGGCTCGCTTCCCGCATAGACCCATATCATTGCCATATCTTCTTTGGAGTGGTTTAGAAACCGGTGAACACGGCCCACCGGCACGAACGCTGTGTCGAAGCCGCTTAGTTCGTGACGGTTTCCTTCCACTAAGCAAACCGCCTTGCCCGAAACAATGGTGATGGATTCGTCGAACTTGTGGAAGTGGCAAGGCAACGAGGCGCCCGGACGGAACACGCCGTAGCCGCCGCAGATGCCGACCGCTCCGAAGCGTGCGGCGAATAGATCCCTAAAAAAGGCTCCTTCTGAAAGCTCATAGACCTCGGCGGCGGCGAAACGGCGAATATATTCCGGGTCGGTCTGCTGTGGCTGCCTGTAGCCGCAATCGGCAACGCGAAAGTCATCGTTTACAAAATCTCTAGCTGGAATTGCAGACGCAAAAGCGTAAAGAGCAACCATGGGCGCGCCGGCAGCAGGCGCAACCCGGTGCGCAATACCGGCGGGAATATGGATACAGTCATAAGGCGCGAGGCGGTACGTTCGGCCTTCCACCGCCACTGCGGCTTCACCGCTGAGTATGGCGATCACTTCGCTGCAGTGGTGCGTGTGGTAGGGCAGTTCCGATTTCGGCTGGAAAGTAGCGGTTCCAGTGCTGAATGCTGTCGCACCGCACTCCCTGGAAACAAATTCGCGCAGTTCGATACCGCGAAGGGGAATGGGCAGAGGTGCACACTGACCGAAAACAATTCGTTCTCTCAATTCCACGGGGAAAGCAGTCTTATTGGTTTGGGTCGTCATGGGGAGTCTCCAGGGGGGCATCATCACAACGGGCGAACGACGGATAGGTGCCGCAGGTAATCGAACAGGGTATTTGGCCCCAGCACGCCTCCGCCCATTCCACTCATATTCAGTCCTCCGTATGGGACTCCATGAGGGAAAACGTTATGAGCATTTATCCAACTGTTGCCGGCAACCATCGATACGGCAACGCGGTTGGCCCGTTGCAGGTCGTTGGTCCAGACACTATTCGCAAGCCCGTAACGAGTACTGTTAACAAGGCCTACGGCTTCCTCTTCGTCGCGAAACTTCAACAGAAATGGGACCGGGCCGAAGATCTCTTCGCGGCAGGCGATATTGCCGGCCCTTCCCGCTAGAAGCGCCGGCTTCACGTAGAACCCGCCTTTTTTTCCTGGAACCTCTGCCGGTCCCCCTTCCAGCAGAATGTCAGCTCCTTCGTTCCGGCCCTTTTCGAGATAACCAAGGACGCGGCTGCGCTGTCTGGCGCTAACTAAAGGACCCATCTCAGTATTGGGATCGTCCCAATATCCGATGCGGATTTTCTTGAATTGCGAGAGAACGGCATCGACAAACTGATAGTAGATCTTCTCATGCACAATCCAGCGGGAGGCCGTGCAGCAAACCTGGCCGGTGTTCAACGTAATGGCTCGCGAAAGCGCTGCGGCTGTCATTTCAATTTCAACATCGTCGAACACGATAGCCGCACCCTTGCCACCGAGTTCCAGTTTCACCGGTACCAGGTTTCGGCCGCAGCTCTCGGCCACCAGCCGTCCCACTTCCGGCGAACCAGTGAACGACAATTTTGCCAAGTCCGGATGGCTGGCCAGCGCAGCGCCAGTGGATTCGCCGGGACCTGTGACCACATTCACAACACCGTCCGGAATTCCGGATTCGCGCACCAATTTCATCAGGTATAGGGTCGAGAGCGAAGTATCCTCGGCAGGCTTGATGACTACCGTATTTCCCGCAGCAAGCGCCGGCGAGATACCCCATCCGGCGAGCAGCAATGGGAAATTCCACGGGAAGATAAAGCCACAGACGCCGTAAGGCTGCCTTACGATTCGAGCTTCGTGATGGGAGACCGCGAGCGGTTCATGATACTGAGTGTGTACCGACAGATCGGCATAATAACGCATCGTCTTGGAAAAATTATCGACATCGGACCGCGCTTGCGAAAACGGCTTTCCAACGTCCAGAGATTCGATCTCGGCAAGCTCATCGCGATGCTCTTCGACGAGGTCGGCGAGACGATGTAGATATACGGCCCTTTCACTGGGCGAAATCGTTCTCCATCCGGATTTGTGGAAGGCCATTTTCGCCGCTCGCACGGCGGCATCGACGTCTTCCTCAGTGGCACTAGCTACCTCGGTCAGTTTTTCGCCAGATCCCGGATCGAACGTGGCAAAGCTGCGGTTTCCGCTCGCGGCTACCCACTGGCCACCCACAAAGAGGTTGATCGGGTTCTGATCGAGAAACATTTGTACTGGCGATTTGGATTCTACGGCTTTATTTGTATGCATTCGATTATCTCCATCAGATTCTTCAGGGACACTCGTACTAGGTGTGGTTTTTGGTTCCAAGGATGCGGGATGCAGAGAGCGCTTCGATATGCGTCACTTTAGATTGGAAGCGTTTCACTGGCCGCGGTCCAGCGCGAAGAGCAGCGTGATAGCACCTGTTCTGTTCTCCTTGTGAATGAGGCGCCGCGAACAGCACTGCCATGGTTCGTAGACATCAGACCAACAGGCCGAGTATAAGAGCCATCGTCTCAATTTGTCAATAGCTTCGTTCGCGACATCGCGCTAATATATTGGTCTGATCATCGTATTAACGCATTGCTGGTTTTCAATATACTATCATCACCAACGTTGTGTTGGAGCTGGAGCTTAAACGAGAGGATCATGAAGTTTCAAGCTGATGTATCGTGGGTGTGCGTTTCAACGATGGCGGCAGGCGTCCCCGGGCGACGCGGACTCCTTCGATTCGATGTGGGGCGTCAGTTGCGTGGTGTACCATATTGGCGCGAAGGGGTTGAATCGTAAATGAAAAGCAACGAGAGCAAATCGCGAAGAGGTTTCCTGCGGAAAGCGGGGCTTTTAGGAGCGAATTCCGCTCTACTGTTCGCGGCGCAACAGCAGACGGCGGAACAGATGGCCAAGGCCACGAAAAAGGGGGGGCAAACGGAGGCTTACCCGTCGCACACTCCTAAATTCACCTTCGCGGAGACCCTTGAAGGGCAGGAGGAACAGCTCAAAACCAACCCGTTGATGCGGCGTTTCGCCGAGTCGCGGAAGAAGTTGAATGCTGACCGCTATCGACCCGCCTACCACTTCGTCAGCCCCGAAAGCCAGTTGAACGACCCGAATGGACTCTGCTTCTGGCAGGAGCGTTGGCACATGTTTTACCAGGCGTATCCGCCGGATGAGTTTCCCAAACCAATCGATATTCCCAAGCGCCGGCAACATTGGGGACACGCGGTGAGCGACGATCTGGTTCACTGGCGCGATCTGCCGTATGCCATTTATCCGGGCATTGAAAAGATGTGCTTTTCCGGCAGCACCGTCGTCGAGGAGAAACAGGTTGTCGCGTTTTATCCGGGCATCGGCGCCGGTCAGATGGTGGCGATCTCGAAAGATCCCCTGCTTCTGAACTGGGAGAAGATCGAGGGTAATCCCGTCATTCCCAAGAAAACCGGGGATTCGTGCATCTGGAAGGAAGGAAATACCTATTTCGGCCTGCTTGGCAGGGGGCTGTGGACGTCCACCAACTTGGTGAACTGGGTGTCGCTCGGCGAATTCTATTCCGGAATGGAAGGATCCTGTCCGAATTTTCTCCCGATCGGAAACAAGCATATAGTGCTCAGTTTCAGCCATTCCACTGGCGGTCAGTATCTGCTCGGGGACTACGATGAGAACCAACACAAATTCAAATCCTACGACCAGGGCCGGTTCAATCATGGCGTGGTTTCGCCGGGCGGTGTCCATGCTCCCTCCGCCGCGGCGGACGGCCGGGGCGGGGTGATCAATATCCTGAACATCAACGATGGCAAGCCGAGCGATGATTGGGACCAGATCATGTCACTGGCCCAGAGGCTGACCCTTGGACCGGACTCACGACTTCGGATTGAGCCGGTGGCCGCAGTCGCTTCGCTGCGGGGCAGCCACCAACATATCGGCGAAACGCTGATCCCGGCGAACCAGGAGATCGTCCTGAAGGGAATTGAAGGCAACGCCATGGAATTAGATCTCGAGATCGACCCCAAAATGGCGCGGTGGGTGCAACTCCAGGTTTTGCGTTCCCCGAACGCCGAGGAGCAAACCACGATCACCTTCTACAACTACGACCGGAAACTGAGTATTTGGTACTACACGAAGGGTGTCGTCTGCCTTGACGGGTCGAGCTCGAGCAACAGTCCGGACGTGTGGGTCAGGCCGCCGGAAAGCGTGACCCTGGAGCGAAAAGGCGAGCCCCTGAGACTGCGGGTGTTCATTGACCGCAGCGTGGTAGAGGTGTTCGCGGACGGCAAACAGTACTTAGCCATGCGGGTGTACCCCAACCGCGAGGACAGCCTAGGCGTGTCCGTGC
>JANYCV010000508.1 GCA_025360145.1 Acidobacteriaceae bacterium | reverse complement strand
ACACGGACCCGTTCATGGGGGTCCTGACGATTTCCCTTGCGCTTCTGGCGATTGCGTCCTGTTTTGAAAACTCGATGGTGAGGCTGTTCGGCGCCATTGCGGTGGGAGGGCTGCTGTTTTCCCTCGGCGACGGAACGCTGTTCCATGGCTTGTTCTACGCCGTCGTGCCAATGGTGGATAAGGCCCGGTCACCGTCCATGGCAGTGTTCATCTTTAACTTTGGTATTTCTATCCTAACTGCTTATGGAATTGATAGCTTACGCGACAAGAAATCCGCTTTGTGGGGACGGCGGATTGCACTGGGTCTGGGCGTGGTGTGGGCGCTGGTGTTTGGCATCGTCCTGGTTTGCGCCTTGGTGGGGAAACCGCTGACTGAGAACAGGCCCTTGCTGACGGGGTTGTTCGCGGTCCTTGGAGCAGCGCTGATCTACGGATACCTGCGGGGGAATCTGGCTGGACGGACTCTCGGAATCCTGTTCTTCTTGTTGGTTGCCGGGGAACTTAGCCTTACATTTAGCTTTTTACTTCCTAGTAGATATGAGGATAATCGAAACCCTTACTTGAAGAGCATGACGGAGCTCAACGAGGTGATCCGTTACCTTCGAACGCGTCCTTCTCCGATGCGCCTTGACGTCGATGATCACGCGGTCCCTTACAACGCCGGGGACTTTTACGGTTTCGAGCAGTTGAACGGCTATCTGGCAAGTCTCAGCAGCAACATGGTGCGGATGGAAACGCATACCGAGCGGGCGCAGCAATTGTTAGCGGTGAATTACTTCATCGGAAAAGAACCGAAGTTCCCTTCCCAACGGCTGATTTTTCAGGGCGGAAACGGGCTGAAGGTGTTCTCCAATCCTGCGGCGTTTCCGCGGGCCTGGATCGTACACCGACTGGAGAAATTGAATCGACTGGATGAGATTCGCGAGTTTATCGGAAACCCACAGAAGGACTTACGCTCCGTTGCGTCTCTATTTGGCGAGCCGCCGCCGGCGCTGGAAACCTGCGAAGGAAACGAGGAAGTGACGGTGCTTCGCCACCGGTCTAATTTGGTTCAACTTGCCTCGCAATCGGAGTGCCGGGGGATGGTCATTTTGGCTGACACCTACTTTCCCGGCTGGCAGGCCACGGTGGATGGAAAAACGGTGAAAGTCTATCAGCCTTATGGCGTGCTGCGGGGGGTGGTGGTTGAGAAGGGTACACATCTCATTGAATACCGCTTTCGGCCGCTGTCGGTTCAGCTTGGAGCGGGCCTCACTTTGCTTGGTTTTATTGGCGCCATTTTTTGCTTGACTCGACGTGTTAATCATAGTTAATCTGGGAAGATAACCCATGATTACGACGGGGCCGATGCCGACGAAGTCCAATTCCCTGCCCGAGGTTCACGCGAGCATTTCCATCTCCCAGATCTCATTGTGGAAAAGGATGTTCGCTTTTGCGGGTCCGGCTTATTTAGTTAGCGTCGGCTATATGGACCCCGGCAATTGGGCGACGGACCTGGATGGCGGCGCCAGTTTCGGCTACAAACTGCTTTGGGTTCTGCTGATGTCGAATGGCATGGCGATATTGCTGCAAACCCTGAGCGCCCGTCTGGGGATTGTTTCGGGACGAGACTTGGCGCAAGCGTGCCGCGACACCTACCCGAGGCCGGTTTCCTACCTTCTCTGGGTCGTCTGCGAGATCGCGATAGCCGCCTGCGATCTGGCGGAAGTAATTGGAGCGGCTATTGCTTTGAATCTTCTTTTCCATTTGCCGCTTATGATCGGCGTGATTCTTACCGCGGCCGACACGCTGCTGATCCTCTGGTTCACGAGGTTCGGCATCCGGGTGATTGAAGGGTTCGTGCTGGCGATGGTGGTGGTGATCGGGGCGTGTTTCGCGATCGAGATCTTCTTCGCCAAGCCCGTCTTCGGAGAGGTTGTGGGCGGATTGATACCGCGGCTGGACAGTAAGAGCCTCTACACGGCGATCGCGATCCTGGGGGCGACGGTGATGCCTCACAATCTGTACCTGCACTCGGCGCTGGTGCAAACGCGGCGGATTGGCGGGGCAGTGGCCGATAAACGCGAGGCCTGCCGGTTTAATCTGATCGACTCGGCGGTGGCGCTGAACTTGGCGTTCTTTGTGAATGCGGCGATTCTGGTGCTGGCCGCAACGGTGTTCTTCAAGCGGGGAATTCCGGTGTCGGAAATCCAACAGGCTCATTTGCTGCTGGCTCCGCTGCTTGGAACAACGATGGCCAGCGTGCTCTTCGCGGTGGCGCTGCTGTGCTCGGGACAATCCTCCACGCTGACCGGGACCATGGCCGGGCAGATTGTGATGGAGGGGTTCTTGAACTTCCGGATGCGTGCCTGGCTGCGGCGGATGATCACGCGATTGCTGGCGATCATTCCGGCGGCAATCACGATCTATCTTTCCGGTGAGAAGGGAACGTACAAGCTGCTGATCCTGAGCCAGGTGATCCTCAGTATGCAGTTGCCGTTTGCGGTGATTCCGCTGATCCATTTCACCAATGACCGGAAGCGGATGGGCGAGTTTGCGAACCGGGCGTGGGTGCGGGCGCTCGCCTGGCCGGTGGCGTCTATCATCGTGGGTTTGAATCTGTGGCTGGCCTGGGGCGTGATTGGACAATGGATCGCGTCGGCCGGGGAGTACCGGGCGCTGGTCATCTTTGGGGTGGTTCCGGTTGCCATCGGGCTGCTGATACTGCTGTTGTGGGTGACACTGCATCCGGTGTTGCCGGAGTGGATTCGGAAGGCCCGGCAGGCTCCGGTGCAGTTGCCGGAGCCGGTTGCCGTAAACCTGGCGGTTCCGGCCTACCAACGGATTCTGGTGCCGCTAGACCATACCGATCACGACCGGACGGCGATTTCTCACGCTGCCGCGATGGCCCGAAGCCATGGGGCGAAGCTGTATCTGCTTCACGTAGAGGAAGACGTGACGAGCCAGGTGTATGGGCAACTGGCTTCGACGGCGGAGGTGGAAGCGGGTGGAAAATACCTGGGGGCGATTGTGGAGCGGCTTCGCGAGCAGGGGATAGACGTGGAAGCGGTGGTGCGGTACTCAAATAGCCCGCGCACCGAGATTGTGGCGCTGGCGAAAGAACTGCGGAGCGATTTGCTGGTGATGGGCGCGCATGGACATTCGGGGATTAAGGATTTGGTTTTTGGGACGACGATTAACTGGGTGCGGCACCGGTTGGATGTTCCGATCCTGGTAGTGCGGAATTAATGTCACGTCTTGTGTTGTTGATCGCTGTGGTGGCGATTCCTGGTTTCTGCCAGGTTCAAGTCGATGTCAGGACGAATCAAGCCACGTATTTGGTTGGCGAGCCGATCTTCGTGGTGGTTGATGTCAAGAACATCGGGACGGAGCCGGTTGGGTACTCGGATTGCGACGGTCGTGCGGACCTGACGGTTCTGGGAGGCCAGAAGAAACAGACACCCAATCTGTATGGGTGCTTTACGGGATCCTTTTCTGGTGGAGGCAGCTGTGGTAGCGGAGATCAGCCACCGCAGATGAAGCTCGGCCAGACTGTCTCGTTTTGGTATCTGGTAAAGGGATATAACCTTCGCGCCGGTGATTACACCTTGCATGCATCTGGGAAAGGGGGTGTTCGCTGGAGATACTACTCTGGTTACCAACCAAGCACCGCGCCGCCGATAGTGCCGAAGCATTCGCCATCTGATCCCGTCGGCGGGCAGATGTTTGACGTATCGCTGAAGCTGATCGTCAAGGATGCAACAGAGGCGGAACTGAGGCAACGATATGCTCCCTACGTTGCCGATGCAGCCGATGGGGATATTTTCGAGCGGCGTCCACGTGCTCGTGAAGCGATCGCCGAGATGGCACCCCCATTTTTAGAGAAAACTCTGTTAGGCTTCGCGAATGGACCGTGGACGACAGCGATTCTTGCGGTAGAAGGCTTGGGGCAGATTCCAACATCGGAGAGCCGGAGCGACCTGATATCCCTGTTCGACAAGAGTGCCGATTTGGGACTGCGAGCTTTTATTGTTCAGAAACTTGCTGGAATTGGGACGACCCAGGAAGTGGCATTCTTCTCCAGTCTGCTGGCCGGGCGAAGCACTTCGTTGGACGACGAAATTCGCCGATTCGCCGCCCTTGGCCTTGGTCGAATCGGCGGAAGAGATGCGGTAGTGGCCCTTGAAAGCGCTCTACGGAATCTTAGCCCCGAGGTTCGCGCCTGGGCCGCCATGGCATTGGGCAACGCCAAGGACCCCAGTGCAGTCCCGGTTCTCATCCGGATGTATGCTGATGAGTCTGGGCAAGTGGAAAGCGGGGTCTGTTCGGCATTGATGACACTGACGCACTACAAATGGTGTCTGGGCGATGGTAATGCGAAGGAAGTCCAAGCCACGTGGCGCCGCTGGTGGCGAAGCCATGCATCTCGGTTGCCGCTGTATGGCGCAGATCACTGCCCCGCATTGGAAGCTGCATTACCTGAGGTCAAATGAAGCACTCAGCGAAGCGGGATTAAACATATGGAGCGACTCTTAAAAGGGTTAAACAAATTTCAATTCCAAGTATTTCCGGAACGGCGGGAATACTATGAACGCGTGGCAACGTCGCAGAAGCCGGACGTTCTATTTGTAACCTGCGGTGATTCGCGGATCGACCCCGAGCTATTGACGCAGAGCGGGCCGGGCGAAATCTTTGTCGAGAGGAACCCGGAGAATCTGATTCCCGTTTATTGTCACTTTCAGAATTACCTAGGTATGTGCTTGACTCAGGTGGGTACAGTCTCGCAGCATTTCGTGGGGCTGACGCATTGGGCCTTCGTCCCGCGGTCGCGGTAGGGATGCCGATTACTCGGAACCCCCGCACAGACCCGTGCTGGCGCTACTAACGCACACGGTTCCTGCCTTGGATATGTTTGGCGTCGAAGCGCGCATTTGGATACGGGTGCAGGATACGGACCTCAGGTCACAAGACTCCGAGTAGCTCTAGGAATCGCGCCCAAGTCCAACGGCTCCGCTGACTCCGCCGCCGAAGCTGGCGCAGCCATAGTCGAAGCACATCTTTCCGGAACGCCTGCAGTTGCTCCTCGTTACCCGGAATGGCATGGCATTGGAAATAGCCCCTCACCACCGGCTGCAACCACTTCACCGTATCGCCGATCGCCTCGTGCATCTCCGCTGCCGCAGCTCCGCCTGGATAGCTTTCAGCTTCGCTGCCCTGCGCTTGCCGATGGACTTTCATCCTACGGTGAAGCAGCCCGTTTTTCGGCTCGTCCCACAAATGTGAGTGAAACCGGGAAAGTTAAAAGTCTCCGGCTTCCCTTTCCCTCGCTTCTTCCGGCGCTCGGCGGCATATCGTTCGAATTCAATTAGACGCGTTTTCTCCGGGTGTAGCTCCAACCCGTACTTCCCCAGCCGTTCCCGCAACTGCTCCAGAAACCGCTCGGCATCGTCCTGGTGCTGAAACCCCGGCGCACCGTCGTCGGCGTTCCGCACGATGATCACATCGCCCGTCGCTCTCTGCTTCCGCCACTGAGTCACCCACGGATCGAGTACGTAATGCAGGTAGAGATTGGCCGGTTTATCCCGATGCTAACCAGGCCACGGGGACCGCCCCACGCCGATTATCAAGAGTTATGCGCGACAGGAGTCTAGCGCGTCACGGGATTGCCGGCTGTGTAGACGGCGGAGATCGTTTTCGTATTGCGGATATCGGAGAGCGGGTCCTTATCCAGAACCACTATGTCGGCCCAGTCTCCTTTGGTCAGGGTGCCGACGCCGGCGACCTTCATCGCGCGCGCCGCATCGACCGTGGCGGAGCGGAGGATCTGGGCCGCCGTGAGTCCGGACTCAGCCATCATCTCCATCTCCAGGTGTTCGAAGTAGCCTTCGAAGCGGTTCGCCGACGGGCCCGCGTCGGTACCCATGACGATGGTGAGCCCGGCGTCCTGCGCCTTCTTGAGATTCTTCTTTGCGGTGGGCAGGGCTGCTTTGTAACCTTGGGCAGCTTGCGATTTGAGCATCGCTTCCTGTCGTTTGGGCTCCTGCAACTGAGCTACTACTTCCGGGTCGGCCTCGCGCAGGAAGAAAGGGTCGGAGAAGAACGCCGGCTTGGATTCGTAAGCGAATGTAGAGATTTCCCGCGTGAGAGTGGGGCAATAGGGGACGTTGCGCTTCTTCATCAGCGACAGAAATTCCGCATCGATTTCTTTGTCGCGGACACTGTGCGCAATGAAGTCGGCTCCATCGCGGAGCAACTGCTTGGCATCATCCAGGTAGAAGATGTGGGCCGCAACGCGCAGACGGAGGCGGTGCGCCTCCTCGATTACCGCTTTGTAGACATCGGGCGTCATTTTCGCGGCGGTGCCTAGCATGTCGTCCACGCGGATCTTGATGACGTCGGGCTTGGTGGCGGCCACTTTGGCCACCATCTGGCGGGCTTCCTCCGGAGTCTTGCCGACGATGACGTCTCCGGCGAGATAG
>JANYCV010000503.1 GCA_025360145.1 Acidobacteriaceae bacterium | reverse complement strand
CGGACTTGCTCCACGAATAGCTCCAGTTGAATGGTTTTCCTGGGCAACAGAAGGCGGATTTGCGGATCGGTCAACGCGCTGATGTAGCGGAAGACGGCTTGATCGAGCGCTTTTTTGCCGGTGCCCTTCACCGTGCCGCGGTCGCCGGCACAGACGCGCACGGCCAGAGGCTCTCCCAAGGAATCGGCCGCGCTTGCCATCGCGATTGCAGCCGAACGCGCCGGAGGCGTTGTGCTCGCCTTCCAGATAGGAACTGGTGACATCGTCGAGGGTTTTCTGGATCTTGTCCTGACGGGCGCGGGGATCGTCGAGCGCTTCGCAGAGGTCGTCTTCATCGAAGGCGGTCAACCCGGGCACCTCGGCGACGGAGTGATCGCGGGCCCAACGGACAGCAGAGAGCACTTCCGCGAGTTGCTGCTTGGCGTTCGCCGCGTTCCAGTGAATCGCCAAAGTGAGCCGCCAAAATTGACAATGTATGGCTGACCAGCTTTATCCAGAAATCCGGCGCTGGCGAACGCTGTAGTAGTGCCAGTCGATCTCGAGGTGGTGTTCCATTTCAAGCGTGATAAACTGAAGCTGCCGGATGCAGATGCGACCTGAGCGTCCAAAACAGTTTCTAAGACACATCGCCATTTTACTGCGCGCAACTGCCCCTGCTTGCCTGTTCCTGACGATCCTGACTGCGTTCGGCCAATCCCCAGACTTGGTGGCTAAATCCGAGCGGGCTAACCAGGCCATGCGGTCGCGCAGGTTCGGGGAAGCCATTTCGCTCTACCGGGAATTGGTGCGAGCCTTCCCGGACAACCCGGGGCTCGCCATGAACCTTGGTTTGGCGCTTCACTCGGCAGCCGAGTACTTTGAAGCGGTCCGGCAGTTTCAATTCGTGGTAAAGATGCAACCTCAGCTTGCCGCGGCATGGTTCCTCCTGGGCGTCGATTTGCAAAAATTGAGCCGCCCCACGGAAGCCATTGAACCGCTTCAGCGTGCTCTTCAGATTGAGCCTGGCAATGAAGCTGCGCGTCTGGAACTGGCTGATGCGCTCTTGAAGTCGGAACGTTTATCCGAGGCGGCCGCACAGTTCCATTCGGTGGTCAGTGCCGATCCTGCAAACACCAAAGCATGGCTCGGACTGGGTCTAAGCTACGCTTCTCTGGATGGCCAATCTTTTGAGAAGCTAGAAAAGTCTTTTCCCAATTCGGCGTATCTTCACATGCTGGCAGGGCAGTCTCGGGCCGATCAAAATCAATACCGATCCGCATTCCACCACTACCGCCAAGCGCTCAAGCTGGACCCGGGTTTGGGCGATGCGCACCGGGCGATTGCTTCCATCTACCGGGCAACCGGGCATCCGGATTGGGTGGAGCTTGAGGAGGAAAAAGGCCGCCGGCTGCCGAAAATGGAGTGCCCCGGCAGCACTTTCTCTTGCTTATTCGCGGAGAAGCGCTACGAAGAATTGCTTGCCTCGGTCAAGAACAATAGAACGGCTGAATCCTTTTATTGGCAGGCAAAGGCGTACAATGAACTGGCCCTCCGGGCTCACGCACGGCTGACGGAACTGCCTCCCTCGGCGGAAATCCACCAGTTGCTGGCCGTTATGTGTGAGATGCGGGAGCTCTATCCCGATGCTGTTCAAGAGTGGCGGCGTGCGCTTGCTTTCCAGCCCGGCAATAAGAATTTCAAAAAGAGGCTTTCCCAGTCTCTGTGGGCTTCAGGAGAATCGAAAGTTGCTCTTGAACTGGCCGGAGAGCTTCTGAAGACCGAACCGGATTCGGCGGACCTTCATCTTTTGGTGGGGGAAGCTTTGCTCAAAATGCAGCTTCCAGAACAGGCGGTGCCCCACCTAAAGAATGTGGTTTCTATGGAGCCAAAGAATCTTCTAGCACATTCGTCCCTGGCAAGTGCGTATCTACGACTGGGCCGATACCAGGACGCCATTCCTCATCTCGAAGCGGCACTTCCACTGGATCGGGACGGTACGTTACGCTACCAACTCGCTACCGCTTACCGGAGTGCGGGTCAGGCTGGCAAAGCGGCAAGTATTCTGGCGGAATACAGGCTGGTTCGGAAATCCGTCGAGGAAAAAAACGCAAGCCTCAAGTTGGAGAACGAGATCACAGCACCCTAAACACGGCATGCGCCCCGACCCCAAAAAGCGCCCCGACAAGGTGTTGTGACGCGTGTTAAAGGCCGGCGGGCCACTGGCTTGTGGCCCTTACCGGATATGACTTACTCCACATCGCGCCGGCTGCTACTGCTTGATAATCGTTCCGTCGCGGCGACGGACTGCCCCCCAACCGCCATTGTATTTCTGCCGGTCGCCCGTCTCGCCGTAGCCGAACGGGTACTTCGCCGCCGCCTTCTCGTCTACCTCGATGCCCCAGCCTGGGGCCTCGTTCGCGTAGAAATATCCGTCCTTCAGAACCGGGCAGCCTTGGAACACTTCGTGATGGTGCTCGCTGAACGGCGTAGACTCCAGAATCCCGAAGTTCCAGGCGGCAACGCTGAGCGCGATATTGCACGCATGCCCGATAGGCGACACGTCACCTGGGCCGTGCCACGCCGTCTTCACGCCGAATGCTTCGGCCATCGTCGCTATCTTCCGGCACGGGGTCAGACCTCCGGCCTGCGATACATGCACGCGGATGAAATCGATCAGCCTGTCGGCAATCAGCGGCGTCCACTCATGCGGGCTGTTGAACAGCTCACCCATTGCGATAGGCGTTGCGCACTGCTGGCGGATGTTGCGGAAATAGGCGATGTCTTCCGGCGACAGCGGGTCCTCGAAATAAAACAGTTTAAACTTCTCCACATCCTTACAGAACTGCACCGCCTGCGACGGCGTCACGCGTTCATGCACGTCGTGTATCAGTTCAATCTCGTCACCGAGATGTTTTCGGCATTCCTCGAAAAGCTTCAGCGCCCGGCGGATGTAGACCGCCGGCTCGTATACCGGGTCGTTGTGCAGCGCTTTTGCAGTCGTGGCGTCCGGCCTGGTCGTCCCGTAGGCGGCCATCCCCGGAACGCCTACTTGGACACGCACGTGCCGAAAGCCTTGCCCGATGAACTCTTTGGCATTATCGATCACTTGAGAAAACTCTGCTCCACTCGCATGCGCGTAGCAGTCGGCCGCTTCACGGCACTTGCCGCCTAGCAATTGGTAGACTGGCATTCCCGCCTGCCGCCCCTTGATATCCCAGAGAGCCTGATCTACGCCCGAGAGTGCATTGTTTAGGACTGGGCCGTTCCGCCAATAGGAACTGTTGTAGCAAAGCTGCCAGGTGTCGTCGATGCGGTCGGCGGGCCGCCCTACCAGCAGTGGCTTCAGGTAGCGCGTCACTGCATCCACCACCAGGTCAGCACGCTGGGTAAAGGTGCCACAGCCGTAGCCGTACAGGCCGTCCTGGTCGGTGATCACCTTGACCACCACCAGCCGCACGCCTCCCGGCGCCGTTGCGATCACTTGAATGTCCTTGATCTTCGGCGACGGCAGGCCGCGGACGGCCCGCGCCACCGTGGTCTGTGCCGCCGCTTCCCTCGGTGTCACCAAGCTGGCGAGGCCACCGCCCATAGCCATCTGCATTAAGTTTCGTCGTAGCATTGATTTTTCTCCCGAACTGCGTTGATTTTCTCCAGATACCCATCAATGAGTGCAGGCGGAAGCCTGGGCCACTTCAGCCGCACCGTTTGTCATCTCAGGGCTGTTCTACAACTTTCAAGACTTGATCCGCCTTAACATCGCGCAGCACTTGGATCTTGCCACTGGGCCATTTAACGCTCAGCGTTTCGATTTTCTGCAACGACCCCAGTCCAAAGTGAACGCCAAAGTGACTGGAGGACGCGTAGCCCACGCTGGTCGTCATGTGGTTGGTCTGCGTCCCAATCCGGATACTGGCGCCAATTCCATCGCGGTTACTCTTTTTGCCCACAAGCTTGATCACGATCCAATGTTCCCGGCCTGGGCTGACGTTCTCCCAAAGCTCGGCCGGTTCCCCAAGAGACGCGACCACAACATCGATCTTGCCGTCGCCGTTGAAATCCGCGAAAGCGCAACCGCGGTGCGCGCGGCGCGTCCGGAAACCGGCGCCAGCGGAAGCCGAAACATCGCCGAAACGGCCGTTTCCGAGATTGACAAAAATGCTGTTGGCTTGCTTATACGTCGTCGACTCCAGGCGTTCTATCTCGTCATTCACATGAGAGTTCGCCGTGAAGAGGTCCTTCCAGCCATCGTTATTTAAATCGACAAAGCCGTTACACCAACCGCTAACATCAACGCTCAGCCGGCTCAGTCCGCTGGGGAAACCGGCATCTTCAAAGCTCCCCTTTCCGTTGTTCCTAAACAATGGAAAGGTTTGCTTGCCGATGGCCGTGATGTTGAGATCCGGCAGACCGTCGTTGTCATAATCCCGAAAATCCACGCCCATACTGGAGATAGCCTGCCCTCCCCCGTCGAAAGCCACCCCTGCGGGCAAGCCCACTTCCTCAAACGTTCCGTTGCCTTTGTTGTGAAATAGAAAATTCGGTTCCGTGTCATTCGAAACAAAGGCGTCCATCCATCCGTCCGAGTCATAATCGGCAAACGCGACACTCATTCCTTTCCCCACGTGACCGGAGATTCCGGCCCGTTCGGAAACATCTTCGAATTTGCCGTTGCCCAGGTTGCGATACAAAGTATTCGCCTGCCCATCGAAGTACGTCGGGCTGCAATAGATGCGGAGGCCGATCGAGCGTTTACCGCAGAAGCGGTCCGAAGCCGGCGTCCACTTCAGGTAATTGACGACAAACAGGTCGAGCAAGCCGTCATTGTCATAGTCGAACCAGCCCGCTGCCACCGACCACATGCCGCTCTTAATGCCGGCTCTCCCGGTAACGTCCTCGAACTTACCGTTCCCGAGGTTGTGGTAAAGGATGTTGCGGTTGACGCCCGCGACAAACAGGTCTACATTGCCATCGTTATCATAGTCAGCCGCTGCTGCACCCATGGAATAGCCGATGCCTCCGACACCGGCCTCAGCGGTCACGTCAGAGAATTTCATACCACCGTCGTTCCGGTAAAGGCGGTTCCAATACTTCGGACCGTCTTTCTCGAGCGAGGGTACGCTTGCTCCATTCGTGAAGAAGATATCCGTCAGACCGTCAGAATTGTAGTCGAACGCGGCGACACCGCCGGGGACGGACTCGATCATGTATTTTTCACGCGTCGGATGATTCTGGTGGACAAAGTTCACTCCCGCCCGTTGCGCCACGTCTTCAAGGCGAATCTCCGGAGGACGAGGGGTGCTTTCCCCAGGCATGCCAGCCACCGCCAGCAGCATGAGAAGTAAACACCCCAGAAGACCGGAAATAAGTTTCCAAGCAAACGGCATCGTCAGAAATTCAGCTTCAATCCCAATTGGATCTGCCTCGGTCCGGTGACAAAGGTTTGCGTGACTGTGCCGAAGGCCCCTGATCCGACCGTTACTTGAGGGCCGGAAGGAGGAATCCCAAACAGCGGAGTATTGGTCGCATTGTAGATTTCGGCTCGAAATTGCGCCTTTATCCGCTCCTTCAGCGAAAAGTTTTTCAGTATAGCCATGTCCACGTTATTCACGCCGTCAATGCGCAGGTTGGGTATAAATCGAGGCCCGGTTCCGATTTCAAACCGGCCCGGAGCCTTAACCGCGCTCGTATTCCACCAATGCTCCGGAGTCTGAGTACCCGACCGCAGGTCTTGTAGGTTCGTGAAATTCGGCCGCTGAATGCCGTACCCATAATCCGCCAGCGTGTTCGGCGCACGAAGATTGATCGGCGTCCCCGACGAGAATCGAATCACTCCAGAGACCTCCCATCCTCCCAACACCACTTGCGGCACGCCAGCCATCCCGGAGCCAAACTTCTTGCCCTTGCCCACAGGCAACTGATAGATCAGCGTGTTCACCAGATCGTGCGGCACATCATGCGCACTCACCGAGTAATCCTGCTTCGCATTGTAAACATTCCGCCGCGCGTCAGCCAACCACCAGCCTTGGTCCTCCGAGGCATTGTCGAGCGCCTTGGACCACTGATATGTCGTCAGCAAAGACAGACCTCCCTCGAACCGGTGCGTGAATTTTACGAACAAGGAATTGAAGTTACTGCTTGCGCCCTTTTCGCTGGCCGCACTGTTGACCGCTACAAACTGCGGGTTCGGACGCAGCAACTGGTTCCGCGGCACGGTGGCGCCGCTCAGCGCTCCGGTCGTAATGACGCCACGAAACGGGTTCGGGACCAGGTCGTTCAGCCGCTCGCCTAAGTTGAGAAACTGGGGATCCAACTGGTTATAGTTGACAGGTACGCCATAGGAAAACTTGCGGCCGATGTTGCCGGTATAACCGACCTCTAACACCGAACCCCGTCCCACTTCGTATTGGAAGTCCAGACTGTAACTCTGCAGGTACGGCGTTGGGTTCTGCCGGCGCCACGCGGTCGGGCTCAAGCCCGCAAACGTCGACGCTCCCAGGCTGTCCCGTGTCGGCTGGGCCAGACCCTGCGGATAAGGATTGCTCAGCAGATACTGCGGCACCACACCGCCGGGACTCACAATCCAGGGTGTCGTCGTGGAGTACCCGTCGTTGCCGTTCACGGCAGGGTTGCCGTCGCTGAGGCTCCGGCCATACGAAACCCCGTACCCGGCTCGCATCACCAGGCGGTCGGTGACTTTATAGGCAAGACCGAAGCGCGGCGCAAAATCGGTATAGTCCGGCAACGTCTGCCCCCGATCCTGCGGGGTGGAAAATACGAGCCCGCCAGTCAGCGGCAAGCCCACCTTCGCCCCCAGCGGATTCGCAAGGTTATAGTCGAAATAGCTCTGCTGGTTGTAACGCTCTGTCCGGGGCCGCTGCAACTCGTACCGAAGCCCAAGAGTGAGGGTCAGCCGGCGTGTAGCCTTCCACGTATCCTGGACAAACCAGTTGAAGCTGTTGTTGCTCGCCGCCGGCGAGATTGGAACCGCGCTGAACCCTGTCCCTATCCCCAGCAGCAGGGCTGCAATCGTGTTGCCGCTGACGCTGCTATTGGCCACCGCGACAGGCCCGGTCGTGGGCCCCCGATTGAAGCTCATGTTTACCGTATTCAGATTGGCGTTATTCAGAATCATGCCGTCAGCGGAGAATCCGAACTTGATGCTGTGCGCCCCACGTTCATTCGTGGCGGTCACGGCCACCGAGTTGGTGCGCCGCGCGGCGGTTCCTTGGCCTGCCGAGCCCATAGTCACATAATCTCCGATGGTCCATTGCCCCACGCCTTTTCGGATTGGAAATTGGTCGCGGAACGCTGCGGAATACCCGATCGCAGTCAAATCGAGTCCGTCCGCGATCGAGGTCGTCCGGGCATAGGAACTGTTGCCGCCGCCGCCCACTACCGCGTTGATGACCCAGGTCGGTCCGGGCACGAAGGTGTTGCTCAGCGTCATTTGGTAAGTAGGCCCACCCCTGTCGTTGCCCTGCGGCGTTATGACCTGGTTTTCGACCCCGGTGCGAAAGATCCTTTGGTTTCTCTCGTCAAAGTAGTTCCGTGTCACGTGGAAGAACATACTGTGCTTCTCGCTTCGCGCCCAGTCCAGCCGAGCGTCATTCCGGTCCGTGTTCCGCGGATGCGATCCACTTCCAAAGAAGTTGTTTGCATTGCTAATCGATACTCCGGCCGCATTCGGCTTCGGGAAAAGGACATTAGTAACTCCCGTCCCGACCACGTCGAACCGGTTTCCCGGGATGCGATTGCCCGGAAAAGGATCGCGGACGAATCCGGACCCTGCGGGGTTCGGCCGGGTAGTGAAGGGATCGTAGATCAACTGGAGCGATCCATCCGCGTTGCGACTTTGTGAGAAATCACCCGTGCGCTCAAGCAGAGTAGGAACTGTGGCCGTATCCCCGGGCGTCTCACGGATGCGCGCCGCTTCGTAGCCGTATAGGAAGTACAGACGCCGGCTTTTCCAGACCGGACCGGACACTGTCCCGCCGGCCTGGTTGCGCCTGAGGGCACCCTTGTGTCTCCCGTTCCGGTTGAACTCCCAAAGGTTCGCGTCGAGCTTATCATTGCGAAGAAAATCAAAAGCGGTACCATGCCATTGGTTGGAACCGCCCCTGGTAACGAGATTCACCACACCGTTGCCGACGCGTCCGTACTCAGCGTCGTATGTATTGCGGGAGATTTGCACCTCCTGCACGGCATCGACTTGAGGCGTGCCGAAGGTCTGTCCCCAGTCGCCGCCCTTGGCGGTCAGGCCATCGATACTGATGGAATTGCTGCCCTCGCGGCCCCCATTCATGGCGAACAGGCCCACGTCCGAGTCCAGGAACGAATCCTGCACAGACCGGATGCCGGTCTGTGCAATCATCGACTTTACCCCAGCCGTTGTGAACACCAGAGCCAGAGGATTGCGATAGTTGACGGGGATCTTCAAGACCTGCTCCTGGGAGAGGTTTGTGGTTTGGTTCGCGGACTGAGTGTCCATCGCGACCGTGCTGGCGGTAACCTCGACGGTCTCGACGACGGCGCCCAATTCGAGCTTCATGTTCGCCTCTGCCGACTGGCCGGCATTCAACACAATGTCAGGCCGGACTGCCTTCTTAAATCCCTCGCTCTCGACGGTTAGATTGTAGGGCCCTGGAATAAGCAGGGAGAACGTATAGCGTCCTTCCTGGCTGGACGAGGTTATTCGCGTTTCCCCGGTATTGGTATTTGCAATGGTGACCTTCGCGCCGGGAATGGAAGCTCCATTGGGATCGGTTGCGATCCCTGTGATGCTCGCGGTAGTCTGGGCGTAACATTGGCCCATCCCAACAACCAAGGCAAGGAAAATCAATACTGGGGTAAGTGCCACGTTGGTTCTATTCGTTCTCAATTTCATTCTCCTCATTTCTCTGTGCTTGAAGTACACTGATCCCCTCTTAGGCCAGTATCGGCTTGACGACCTTGCCGTTAAAGGCGGTTCCAATACTTTGGTCCGCCTTTCTCGATCAAGGGAACGCTCACTCAATAGTGAAATAGATATCCGTCAAGCCGCCGCCCTCGCATTCGAATGCGGCGGCACCGCCTCAGAAATTGATCTTCAAACCCAACTGGATCTGTCTCGACCCGGTGATAAAGGTTTGCGTCACTGTGCCGAAGGCCCCCGACCCAAGCGTTACCTGGGGACCCCCAGGCGGAACCCCAAACAGCGGGGTATTAGTCAGATTGAAGGCTTCAGCCCGGAATTGCGCCTTTATCCGATCCTTCACCGAAAAGTTTTTCAGCAGAGCCATGTCCGCATTCTTCATGGTGTCGATGCGTACGTTGGGCAAAAAGCGTGGCGCGTTTCCGATTTCGAACTTGCCCGGGGCAGTAACCACACTCGTGTTCCACCACTGGTCCGGAGTCCGATTAGCCACCTTCAAATTCTTTACGTTTGAGATATTCGGCCGCTGAACGGCGAACCCATAAGCCGCGAGCGTGTTCGGCGCAAAGAAAGTGATCGGTGTACCCGACGCGATTCGTATCACGCCGGAGACCTGCCAGCCGCCCAATACCGCTTGCGGCACGGCACTCATCCCGGAGCCAAACTTCT
>JANYCV010000464.1 GCA_025360145.1 Acidobacteriaceae bacterium | reverse complement strand
GAACGCTTCCGCCGTTTTGGATCAAACGCTGAAACGCGTCCAGCAGTTTCGTGATGTCGGCGAAATGCAGCCCAGTGGTCGGTTCGTCGAAGAGGAACAGCGTTCCTTTGCACGAAGCCTGCGCCAAATGCGCCGCCAGTTTCACACGCTGCGCCTCGCCTCCGGAAAGTGTGGTCGCCGATTGACCCAATCGCAGATACCCTAGTCCCACATCCACCAGCACTTTCAATTTCGCGATAAGCCGAGGCGATTCGGAGAAGAAGCTGGCGGCCTCGCGCACCGTCAGTTTCAGCACTTCGTGGATGTTCAGCCCCTTGTACCGCACCTCCAGAATGCCGCTCTTATACCGCGTGCCTTTGCAGTCCTCGCAAACCAGTTCCACATCCGCCAGAAACTGCATCTCCACCGTCACCGTGCCGTCCCCCTGGCAGGTTTCGCAGCGCCCGCCCGGTATGTTGAAAGAAAAATGCCCCGCCGTATAGCCATGCCGGTCCGATTCGGGAGTGGCGGCGAATATCTCGCGAATCTGATCGAAAGCTTTGATGTAGGTGACTGGGTTCGACCGCGGCGTGCGGCCGATGGGCGATTGATCCACCAACACGATATCGGTCAGCAGTTCCGCTTTCTCAATCCGCTTGCACTGCAGCTGATCGTTCTGCTCCTCGTTCATCAGCGCCGATTCCTTGTGCAGTCGCGCCGCCAGTCCCTTATAAATCACTTCATGAACCAGCGTCGATTTGCCTGACCCCGAAACGCCCGTCACCGCCACCATCATGTCGAGCGGAATGGTCACATCCACTTGCCGCAAGTTGTTCGCCCGTGCGCCAAACACTTTCAGCGCGCGCTTCGGATTCACCCGCCGCCTTTTGGATCGCGTACCCGCCTGCAAGTCCCCGCGCAGATACTTCGCCGTCAACGACTTGTCCTTGTCCAGCATCAACTCGCCATACGAGCCACCGAACAGCACATGCCCGCCGTACTCGCCCGCGCCAGGCCCCAGATCGATAATGTGGTCCGCCGCGCGCATCACATCGGGATCGTGCTCCACCACCACGATGGTGTTGCCCAGGTCCCGCAACTCTTCCATGATGCGGATCAATCGTCCGGTATCGCGGCTATGCAAGCCGATCGACGGCTCATCCAGCACATAGCAAGCGCCCACCAGCCGCGAGCCAAGGCAGGTGGCCAGCGTGATCCGTTGCGCCTCGCCGCCAGACAGAGTGGACGACAACCGGTCGAGCGTAAGATAGTGCAGCCCCACGTCGTTCAGGAACTTCAGCCTCTGCCGGATCTCAATCAGAATCTTGTCCGCGATGGCGTTCTCTTCCGGCGAGAATTCAACGTCGAGAAAGAACCGGTACGCCTCGGCCGTATTCATTACCACCACATCGGCCATGGTCTTTCCGGCTGCGCGCACATAGAGTGCCTCCCGGCGCAATCGCGAACCGCCGCACTCCTGGCACTGCGCATATCCGCGGTAACGGCTGAGAAACACGCGGACGTGAACTTTGTACTTCTTCTTCTCGACTTCTTCAAAGAATTCCCGGATGCCTGCGGCCAGCGTGGCGCGTTCTTCCCCCGTCAATTCCGAGTACGGCACGTTGATACGGAATTTCTTATGGGCCTTGAGGAAATCCTTTAAACCCCAGTCATACTGCGGCTTCGTCCAAGGGTCCACCGCGCCGTCTTCGAGCGAGAGCGTAGGGTCCGGCACAACGCGATGGATGTCGTAGTCGATGGTGTTGCCGAATCCCTGGCAGCGCGGACAGGCGCCGAACGGATTGTTAAAACTGAATAAATTTGGTTGCGGTTCTACGAAATCCTTACCGCAAGTTTTGCACGAGAACTTCTCGCTGAACCGCAAATCGGCGCCTTCGCCGGAGGCAGGCCGCAGAATCACTTCACCGGCCTCGCGATAACAAACCTCCACCGTGTCTACGATGCGTTGGTGGATGTCCGGCGTAATCACGATGCGGTCCGCCAGAATATACAGCGGCTTGCGGAAATCGATGTCGAGAAGCGATTCCGGCGTCGAAAACTCAAACGTCCGTCCTTCTTGAAACAGCCGCGTGAAACCCTTCCGCCGCAATTCGAACAGATGATCGCGAAGCTGCTGCGTGTCCGCCGAAGCCGTTACCGGAAACAATGCGTACCAGCGAGATCCCTCGGCTTGCTGCTGCACGCGATCCGCAACCTGGTCCACCGTGTCGCGAATCACCTGCGTGCCGCAATTCGGACAGTACGTCCGTCCCACGCGCGCAAACAGCAGCCGGAGGAAATCGTACAATTCCGTGGCAGTGGCAACAGTGGACCGCGGATTCCGCGTCATGTTCTTCTGCCGGATCGCGATGGGTGGAGCGATGCCCAGGATCTCATCCACATCCGGCTTTTCCATTCTTTCCAGAAACTGCCGGGCATAGGACGACAACGACTCCACATAACGCCGCTGACCTTCGGCGTAGATCGTATCGAAGACAAGCGAGGATTTACCCGAACCTGAAACGCCGGTCACCACGGTGAGTTGGTTATGCGGGATATCGACAGAAATGTTTTTAAGATTATGGACGCGAGCGCCACGGATCGAGAGGAAGTCTTGGGCCGAGACGCTTGGGTTTGGTATCAATCCCAATTTTAACAAACCCGCGCGGATTAACATGAAAGGATGGCATCCTACAGAGCTGCGGACGTTAGCAAGCGGCGGAATGAAAATGAAAATCGCCGGAGAGGTCAATAGTTCTGTCCAGCCAGTCCCGCACCATCCGCCAGAAGCTGCTAGCGTGGTACGAAAAAGCCCATCGAGACCTGCCGTGGCGCAGGACGCGCGACCCCTACGCCATCTGGATCTCCGAGATCATGTTACAGCAGACCAGAGTGGCCGCAGTGATTCCGTACTATCACCGCTTCCTGGAACGCTTCCCCGCTATCGAGTCTCTGGCCGCCGCCCCCGAGCCTGACTTGCTTGCCTGCTGGAGCGGTCTCGGTTACTATTCCCGCGTCC
>JANYCV010000056.1 GCA_025360145.1 Acidobacteriaceae bacterium | reverse complement strand
TACTGTTATTTCTAGACACATCCTAAGTACCTATCGGGGAATCAGGACAATACTCCGCCGTCAGTTTGGTGCCGGGCACCTACGTCGTGACCGCCGAAGCAAACGGCTTTCGCAGCGGGGTCCAGCAGGGTGTCGAGGTCCGCGTGGCCGAAACCCGGCGCGTCGACTTCCATCTCACTATCGGTGACACCAAAGATAGCGTCACCGTCACGGCCGAAGCGACGGACTTACAGGCCGATACGAGCGACATTGGCACCTCGGTATCGCGAGAGTCGATTCAGAATTTGCCTTTGCAAGTTTCAGGCGCGGTCCGCGACCCGCTAGCCTTCACCAGGTTGACGCCCGGATTCGCCGGGCAAACTTCGAATTCGTCGGTCGAGTATCAAACCTTCTATTCCGTCAATGGCGGCCAGACCGGAGCCACCTCCATTCTGATCGATGGCGCCAGCGTCGAACTCACGTCCGTTCAGTCGCAGTTCAACACCGGTGTCTCCGTAGAGGGCGTTGAAGAGTTCAAGGTGATGGCGTCCAACTACTCTGCCGAATATGGCCGTTCCACAGGCGGCATTATCAACCTCATCCTTAAATCGGGCACCAACCAGTTTCCCGGCAGCGGCTATGACTTCCTGCGGAACGACAAACTCGACGCGCGGGGATTCTTCGGCGATAGCCCCGCATGCGCAATAAAAAGATGGTAGCGCAGAACTTGTGGGGCGGCTGGTAGGCCCTGTACAACTCTTGCCGGACTTGAACGCATACTGCACGCAGCAGGTTGAGTCCCATGTTAGCGCTTCGCTTGGGCCCGGTTTGAAGACTAGATTTCACGGCATTTTATCAGCACGATAACGGCATCGGCCATGCCGGTGAAAGTAGCGGAAAAGACTCACGAACAAGTCGCTCAGGTGATCCGGGGATACACAGCAACGGACGAACTGCGCGTTTGCCGACCACGGTACGATGAGAACAGGAAAGCCATTAGTAAACGCGATCTCATCGTTCAGGAACTTGACCGTCTGCCCGAGCAGGATCTCGACCGGCTGTTGGCGTTTCTGCACTCACTCTCCGAAACGCACGCTGAGGCCGCCGTATCGCTAACCGCCGATTCACTGATCGTTGTTAATAAGATCGGTCATATCTCCGAACCAAAGCTGAGTGAAACCGTAAATAGGATCGTCACAATCCTTCGCCAATCCTGACAGAAAAGTCCTTCTATCCGGCGCTGAGCGATTCATTACCCCACCGTAACGGTACTTGAAATACTGCGGTCCGCTGCCTCTTTGAACCGGTGCAGCGCAGTGCGGTTCAACTCCACGCCCAGCCCCGGGCGCACCGGCAAGGGAATCACCCCGTCGACCATCTTAAGCTCGTCAGACACCAGTTCCTGGCGCAACGCGGACTCGCACAGCCTCGCCGGCAGGAACTCAATGAACGCGCAGTGCGGCGCGGAAGCCGCCAGGTGCGCGGCCGCAGCAATAGAAATGCCGGTCTTCCAAAGATGCGGCACAATCGTAACGCCGCGAACTTTAGCCAGATCGCAGACGCGCTTGGCTTCCGTCAGCCCGCCAACGCGCCCTACATCCGGCTGCGCGACCTGCACTTTCCCGCGATCCATCAGATCCAAGAATTCGAACCGGGTGGCCAGCCACTCACCCGCCGCGACGGGAATCGGCTGTTCCGTCGCCAAGCGCGCATACCCATCCAGATCGTCAGACGGCAGAGGCGTTTCGATGAAGAACAGGCTGAACTCCACCCAATCGCGGATGGTGCGCAAGCAGGCGTCGGCGTCCGGGAACGCATACTGCAAATCCACCATCAGCGTGAAGTCCGGTCCCACGGCCCGCCGCACGTCTCCAATCACCCGAGTCATATCGGCCCCGGAAGCTTTCAGTCCCTTATGCGCATATGGCCCGAATGGAGTGATCTCCAGCTTGGCTGCACGGAAGCCGAGTTCCTTGGCGCGCAGTGCCCAATCGAGCAGCGATTCGCGGTACGCCTCAAACGAAGACACCTCCGGTTGCAGCGATGCGTACGGAGTAATATACGCGCGTGCCGCCCCACCCAGAAATTCATAGCACGGCTTGCCCAGCACCTTGCCGCGTATATCGTGCAGCGCAATGTCGATCGCTCCCATCGCATGAATCACCGCACCGCGCCGTCCGTTCATCGCCGACCCGGTATACATTCGCTCCCAAAGCGCTTCCACCTGCAGCGGGTCCTGTCCAATCAGCATCTCGGTCAAGCCCAGGCCCATGGTGTGAGTGCCGGGCGCCTCTATACATGCGCGGGCAATCCACGGATTGACATCGGTCTCACCAATTCCCGTGATGCCTTCGTCGGTATGAACCTCGACAACCAGATCGTCCTGCGCGGAACTGGTGGACCCGATGTCGTAGGCGGGGTCAAGCAAAACATGGCAATCGATCTTGGTAATTTTCATCGTCGGTTCACGCCAGGATTTCCGAAATTACCCGGGCCGGTGTTTGATCGGTGATGCGTTCCTTCAATCCCTGACGCTCAAAAACCAGATCCCGGTAATTCAAGCCAAGCAGATGCAGCATGGTCGCGTGGAAGTCATGAACACTCACGCGATTCTCCACCGCCTTATGTCCTAGATCGTCGGTGGCTCCGTGAACGGTACCGCCCTTCGTGCCCCCTCCAGCCATCCACATGCTGAACCCGGCAGGGCCATGATCCCGCCCCGCCGAGCCGACCCCCTGGCGCGTTTGCGAAATCGGCATGCGCCCAAACTCGCCGCCCCAAAGCACCAACGTGCTGTCCAGCAGCCCGCGCTGCTTCAAGTCTGTCAGCAGGGCCGCCGCTGGCTTGTCCGTCTTGCCGCAGCTATACCGAAGACTGTCCTCCAGATCGGAGTGCGCATCCCAGATCTGAAACTCGATGAACATCTGCACGTACCGCACACCGCGCTCCACAAGCCGCCGGGCGATCAGGCAACGGCGACCGTAATTGGCCGTCCGCTCCTCGTTCAGCCCATACATCTTTTTCGTCTTTTCACTTTCCTGCGAAAGGTCCAGCGCGTCGGTCGCCGTCAGTTGCATCCGTGCGGCGAGTTCATAGCTGGCGATGCGCGCGTCCAGATCGCCGTAGGCGGCGTGGCGGTCGCGATGGCCCTGATCCAGACGGTGTAACAAATCTCGCTGCGCCTCCACCAATGGCGTGGGCAACTCTTCCGGCGGTTTCAGATTCAACAACGGCGGCCCTTCGGAACGGAAGCGCGTGCCCTGATAAATGGGAGGCAAATAACCGGCCTGCCAGTTCTGAATCCCATTGACAGGGAGCTTCTTCGGATCGTCCAGAACTACATACGCAGGCAGGTTCTGATTCTCCGAACCAAGCCCGTACACCACCCACGAGCCCAGCGATGGCCTGCCCGGCAGGGTTCGCCCGGTGTGCATCAAATAGAGCGAAGGCTCGTGATTGAAGTGCTCGCCGTACATGGACCGGATCACGGTCATGTCGTCCACGCACCCCGCCAAATGTGGGAATACTTCTGAGATTTCCATCCCGCATTTTCCGTGCCTGGCGAACTTAAACGGAGACGGAAGCACGCTGCCCAATTGATCGGCGAACTCGATTTGATTGACGATATCGCGGCTGGGGGCGGTGCCGGCAAACTTGGTCAACATCGGTTTGGGATCGAATGTATCCACCTGGCTGGGGCCACCGTTCTGGAAAAGTTGGATCACGGCCTTCGCTTTTGGAGGGAGATGAGGCTGGCGCGGTTTGAGATCGTACACTCTTGCAGCGGCATCGCTGTCTGCAGCCGAAAGGATGTCGCGGCCCAGAAGTGAAGCGAGAGCGGCGCCGTGGACGCCATCGCTGAAGCGGGAAAAGAAGTGTCGCCGGGATGGATTAAATTCCATTTCTTCCTCAATCGATATACACGAATTCGGCCGAACTCAAAACAGCCTGGCATAAGTCCGCCAAGGCATACCAGGCCGCGGTAGGGGCAACAGGCGCGTCCTCTTTTTCCTTCCGCAGATGGTCTTCCCAATTGCGGCGAAGTTTGGCCAGATCGCTGGCTGCGGCCTCGGTCTCTTGCTGGGACGGACGCCGGCCCAGGGCCCGCAAATACAGATGTTCAATCTGCTTTGGCTGGTTGCCGGGTGAACCGTCCAGCAGTCTGCCCGCCAGATAGCGGGAATGCTCCCGCACCACTGGGCTGTTGGTCATCTGCAACGCTTGCGTGGCCACGGTGGAATAGCCGCGCTGGATGCAATTGGGCGACATGGGCGGCAGGTCGAAGACCTCCAGAATGGTCGGCGGCGTGGTGCGGCGCTGCAAGACATAAATGCTGCGGCGCCATCCCTTCTTATGCGAGCCTTTCCCGTCCACCTCGCCGGATGTTTTCGTTTCCACTTGTACGGGCGGACCGAACGGAGTGGAATCCAAATCACCGGTCACGTGAAGAATGGAGTCGTTCAACTGCTCGGCATCCATGCGGTGCAGCGGCATACGCGAAAGCAGAATGTTTTCGGGATCCGCGGTGCCGGATGCGCCCACTTGAGTGCTTTGGCGGTAGGCGGTGGACGTCATGATCAGGCGGTGAATGGACTTCGTGCTCCACCCGCGCGCAACGAACTCCGTCGCCAGCCAATCGAGCAGTTCGGGGTGCGAGGGCGGGCTTCCAAGACGGCCGAAATTCGATGGGCTGGCAACGATACCCCGGCCAAAATGGTTCATCCAGATTCGGTTCACCATCACGCGCGACGTTAAGGGATGATCCGGTTGAACCAGCCAGCGCGCCAGAGCGAGACGCCTGCCGCTGGAGTCGGGCCCGGCGGGAACCACTTTGTAGTCCGCCAGGCCAGCTTTCAAAACGGACGGCACCCCCGGCTGCACCTGTTCGCCGAGCTGCTGGGCTTCCCCGCGGCGCAGCAGATAGACAGGCGAGGGCTCACCGCCCATATCATAGAGCGCGCGGACGCGCGGCTTCTCCTTCAACTTGCGCTTGTTATCGGCAATGCTCTTCCGCAATGCGGCGGTTTCCGTCTTGGCT
>JANYCV010000448.1 GCA_025360145.1 Acidobacteriaceae bacterium | reverse complement strand
CAGCGGGCTCACTGTGCGGCCTACTGTTTGCGGCGACACGGCTGTGTAGCGCGCGGTGGTATCAATGCGGCTGTGTCCCAGCATGACTTGAATGGCTCGCAGATCGGTGCCGCTTTCCAGCAGATGCGTGGCGAAACCATGCCGCAGCGTATGCGGCGTAACCTTCTTAACAAAACGCTGCCGCCCGGACGCTGCCAGTTTTGGGTAGGAAGCATGGTGGAGGCGATCGAGCTCGCCCGACCGCTTGTAAGAGACTTGCCTCAACGTCGCGCCTCGCCTGTCTCGCACGCGCCCAATCAGAGGGAGCGCGTCGGATGCGATTGCGGGAGATCTCCCCTTTTCGCTGCGTTGCCGTCACCAGCATCCAGGCCACCTCAACGGACGCAAAACGGATTACCCCCGAGTAGTCGGCCAGGCATCCGCAAACCGGTACTCGCCTCGTTTCCAGATCAGCCACCGACTCGCCCGCGGACCGCGGACGCCTGCGGCGTTAGGCGGGATCTGCCCGGCAAGGATTGATCCTGAAGAGCATCTGACAAGTCACGGTTTGTTGTATGCTGATTTGTGTCAGATCGACGAACGAGATCACCATCATGTCCGAGACAACAGCAATGCCTGTGCCGGGGGACGGTAGCGCTGACGGTACCCCGGATGCGGTGAAAGTCGACGCGGTAATCGCCGGTGCAGGCTTCGCGGGGCTATATATGCTGCACCGCTTACGTGCACTGGGCTTCTCGGCGCGGGTTTATGAGGCGGGCAGCGGCGTCGGCGGTACATGGTTCTGGAATCGCTATCCAGGGGCGCGCTGCGATGTTGAGAGCCTGGAGTACTCCTATTCCTTCAGCGGCGAACTCGATAAGGAATGGCGTTGGTCGGAACGTTATGCCTCGCAGCCGGAGATCTTGCGGTACCTCAATCACGTCGCGGACCGTTTTGATCTCAGGCGCGATATCCAATTCGAAACCCGAGTGGCGGCTGCGGTGTTCGACGAAAAGAAAGACGTCTGGAACGTGGAAACCAGTCGCGGCGAACGGATGTCGGCGAAGTATTGCATCATGGCAACCGGGTGCTTGTCGGCGCCGAAGAAGCCCGATTTTAAAGGCGTGGAAACCTTCCACGGCAAGTGTTATCAAACCAGCAACTGGCCGCACGAAGGCGTTGATTTCACCGGTCAACGGGTCGGCGTGATTGGCACGGGATCGTCCGCCATCCAGTCCATCCCCATTATCGCCGGGCAGGCGTCGCATCTCTTTGTATTCCAGAGAACTCCAAGCTTCAGCGCACCGGCGCACAATGGGCCAGTCACGCCTGAAGTGCTGGAAGATTGGAATGTGAACCGCGCCCGCTATCGCCACCAGGCCCGGACATCGGCATTCGCGATCCTCAGCGTCGACATGGCCGACAGATCGGCCCTCGCAGCGTCGCCGGAAGAACTCCAGCACGCCTACCAGGAGCGCTGGCAACGCGGCGGGTTTGGCATTGTCGGAGCATTCTCAGACCTCGTTTTCAACAAGGAAGCCAACGACACCGCAGCGGAGTTCGTGCGCTCCAAAATACGTGAGACCGTCCGCGATCCCGCGGTTGCCGAAAAACTCCTGCCGAAAGACTACCCCATCGGCACGAAGCGCCTGTGCATCGATACCGGCTACTACGCAACGTTTAACCGCGACAACGTCACGCTCATCGACCTGCGGTCCACACCGATTGAAGCAATTACGCCGTCGGGATTGACAACCTCCGATGCGAGCTATGAGCTGGACAGCATTGTGTTCGCCACCGGCTTCGACGCAATGACCGGCGCCTTGGCCAACATCGATATTCGCGGCAGAGCTGGAGCCGCGCTGAAGGAAAAATGGCGAGAAGGGCCGCGCACCTACCTTGGAATCATGACGGCCGGCTTCCCGAACCTGTTCACCATTACCGGCCCGGGCAGCCCATCCGTACTCAGCAACATGGTGCTAGCGATCGAACAGCACGTCGACTGGGTTGCCAAGTGCCTTACGTATTTGCGTCAACAACAAATCGAGAACATTGAAGCT
>JANYCV010000054.1 GCA_025360145.1 Acidobacteriaceae bacterium | reverse complement strand
AGGCAACCCCTCCGCCTGACGGCTCACCGTTCTCAGTCTCTCTTCCAATCGCTCAACCCAAATCCGGCAGTTTGAATGTAACAGTTCAGGCCCCCCCTGAATTCAAGCGGAATCGGTCGCCCATTCTGTCCCTCTTGGTGTCACGGCGCATCGCGCTCCAGGAGTGGCGACGGAGAATCATCGAGTTGGCGACCGCTTTGAATTAGCGATCCGTGCAAAGCCGACTTCGGCGAAGGCCTGAGAGGGGGCCTGAACTGTTACGTTTGAATTTTGTGGATCGTGCCAAGGCGCTGCAACACCTCAGGTTTTCAACTGCTCCCTGGATCACCATGCGGGTAATATCTGATTCCGTTACAATTGCTTGCGGGCTAACAGTCTATCCGCTTTGGGTTGGATTCAACTGCCAGATTTAGGTTCATCGACCACCCGCCGGAGCCGCCCATCAGGTTGAGCGCGTTCTTCGATACTTCGCTGAAACTGCCCTGATATTCCGGAGTGCCCAGAACAATTCCATCGGCCGGCTTTACCAATTCGCGGAGCGCCGCAAGAAAATCGGGATAGCTGGCGTCTTCAGCCGCGCCGGCCACAAGGGCCATCGTAGTATAGCTGCCCGCGCGCAGGACGCATCTCTGCTGGATGATGGCCAGCGTCCTGTAGATTCACGGTTGTTCTTTATCGTAAAGTTCGGTCCAGGCGAGTTTGCCCCGAGTCCCGCTGGATTGAATCCGGCGGATCAGGTGATTACCGTCCTTCGTCATCGTGACGGTGATCTCGAGGCTTGTTCCATCTTCCGATTTCATCGTAAACAGAATGGAAAATGGCGAAAGGCGCGTCGCGATGATACCGTTATGCTCCTTGCCGTCGATGGCGCCTTCAAACCTCATGCTCTTGTCTTCCACGGTGGCGGTGGTGAAGGTTCGTTCGTATTTGAGCTTCGGCTCCTGGTGTTCAATGACGAGTCGGCCGCTATCCGGCTTCGGAGCGCCATGCCACTTCGACCGCTGGATATTCAGAATCCAGTTGCCGCTCATGTCTGCCACATCAGCGGCAGACAAAGCGGAAATGCTGAGCACCGCTACTGCAAGAAACCGTCTCATTCTTCCCGTTAGACGGGATTGGTGGCGGGATGCAACAGAATTCATCAGCGCAACAAGATCGCGCCAAGCGGCACGGCGAGGATGGCCGGAACCAGAACCCACGACCAAGGGTTCCCCAGATTCACCGTGTACCCCAGTCCAAATCGCTTCTCGACGAATAGCGCTGGGTCGTCGGGATTGACATAGAACAGCCCCCACTTCCAACAACCGTCAGGCGTACGATCTCCAGCCGGCCTGGGCGAGGAAGAAACGGGTGAGAGCCGGCTGCCACCTTGGCCTTGGCGGATAAGCAATGCAACGGTCACAACAGCAAACCCCAGCGTAAGAACCGTAAACTGCGGCCCGGCCATGCTTCCACCCAAAGTGGTAAGAATCGGTAAACCGCCGGAGGCGAATGCAACCAAATATTCCGCCGCCAGCAGGGTCCAAAGGTTCAGTCGCCGGAACTGCCGCTCGTTGTGTCCCTGTTCGCCACTCACGGAAATTCGGCGCGAACGTAGGGTCACCGATGCCATCACAACCATCGAGAGACACGTCAGCGCGCCTATCACCAGAAAGCCGTAGACATTGCGTGGAGTGCGTTCCACCCAACGATTGGGTTTTCCGTCGAAACCCCAGTGAATGGGATAGTTTTGTGGAATCTGCTCCCAGTTCAGGTACAAAATCGCGGCGGAGGCGGCGAGGATGGCGAACGGAATCGCGAAGGCAACCATCCCTCCAGGAAGCGGTTCCCTGTTGGGCGAGAGATCCACTTCAAATTCGCGGCTCGGCTCGGCAGCAAAAGGACGCGTACGGCCATTCGCGGATTTGAGTGCAAGCATGGGCCCGGCCACCTGCCAGCCGAATGCCAGGGCGTACAGTTTTTCGGTGTGCAAGAAGTTACATGCGACTACAACAGCGAAGGCAATCGCTGTGTGGACAAAGATTTGCACGTTGTACTTACGGAGAATGTCAATTGCTTCGGGAGTTTTGCGGAAACTAGGTTTCACTGTGATTGCAAAGAAGATGTCGGGACGCGTTAAATGCGGCATGCGAAACCACAGAAATCCCAACAGCAGAATCAGCAACGGAGGCAGCCAGAAATTGGGGTTCATTTTTCCAATCCTTCCGCGAGACTACGGAGCTCGCGAGCTATACGTGTGGGAGACATGCCGGATGCGCGAAGCTCTGCGATAAGCTCGCGCAGCCGGCGGGAAAAGGCACTGGAGACAGTGGCGTCCGGATGAGCCGGACTCTTTCGGGACAGCACCAGCGCCCCGCGGCGCCTTCTAAGGTCTAACCATCCCTCCGCCGCCAGTATCCGGTACGCCTCAGCCACTGTGTTGAAGTGAACGCCCAGATCTACGGCCAGTTGCCGGACAGGAGGAAGGATATGCCCCGGCTCGATGTCGCCCGCAACCAGCGCATGCCTGAGCGCATCGACAATCTGCCGGTACACCGGCGCGTCGCCGTTCAGCGCGATTCTCAGGATGTGGGGTGTAGGGGGCATTGTCTAATGTACACGTACAATATACATTTAACCGGCGAACGTGTCAATGGGTTTGTTTTTACGCACTAGCGTCCGGCTATCGCTTCCGACCTGACGCATAACCCACATGGTTCTTATGGGATGAAGGCTGGTTGAGGTTTTTTCGATTTCAACTTTTTCAAATTTAGAAGGCACGCCCATCTCTTTGATGCATGGTACCGGGGC
>JANYCV010000397.1 GCA_025360145.1 Acidobacteriaceae bacterium | reverse complement strand
ATGTTGCCGGTTACTTTGCGCGTGTTGTAGTCCACCACTGCGAAGCCGTGCAGTTTGGAAAGTTGGACGAAGATGCGCTGGCCGTTGGGATCGAAAGTCAGCGGGCGGGGGATTCCGGGCAGCGGGATTTCGAAGTCCGGCTTCTCCGTCTTGATATCGATTGCGGTCAGTTTGTTTTCGCCCATCGAGGTTGCGATCATGTCCTTGCCGTCGGGCGATACGTAAACATTGTGCGGGCCTTTGCCCACCGGAATGCTTTTCACTTTTTCCATGGATGCCGTGTCAACGACATCCACCCACGATTCCTGGCGGATGCAGACGTACACGCGGCGGCCGTCCGGGGTGATGGCGACATTGTTCGGCCGACGGCCCAGTGGCACGCGGCGGATGATCTTCGAAGTTTTCCGGTCCACGATATCCAGCACGTCTTCGCTTTCGCTGGAGACGTAGAAACGGGACTTGTCCGGTGAGAAGACGATGCCGTGAGGATTCTTCGAGACCTTGATATCGGCGCTTACGGCATTGGTTAGCGGATCAATTACGGTGATATTGTCGCCGTCGCTGTTGGCCACGTAGATATGGACCGAGGCCGCGAACAGGGGGGCGGTAAGTAGGAATAACAGAAGCTTGTGCATCGTGAATAGCATACTCAATTTCGCTTCTTGCCGCTGATCTGCCAGTCGGTGAAGGGGGAGCGCACTCCGCGGATGTTGACGTTCAGACAGTACGGAACGCCGGCGGAGAAGGCTCGTCTGATGGCGGGGCCAACCTGGTCCAGCGTATCGATGGTTTCCCCCGCGCCGCCGAAACCTTGCATGATGATGTCGTATCTGGTGGCGCGCAACTCGCAGGCTACGGTGCCCGGGCCCGTGAGCGCGGATTGCAGTTCGCGTTCCAGGCCCCAGCCTGCATCGTTGCCAACGATGATGACGATGGGCAGATTGTAGCGCACGGCGGTGTCCATTTCAGCGATGTAGAAACCGAGGGAACCGTCGCCGGTGATGACTGCCACCGGCTTGTCTGGATTTGCCATTTGCAGCGCCAATCCATTGGGCAGGGCGGAACCAATGGTGCCAAGCGGGCCCAGCCGCAGCCAGCCTCCGGGGTTAAGCGCGGGGATGGAAACGCGGCCCCAGTGGGCGAAGTCGCCGCCGTCCCAGGCGTAGAGCGTTTCCGGCGGAAGTGCCTTTTTCATTTCCGCGTAGAAGGCCGCGGGGTGCATTGGCGAGGCGTCGTCCTTCGCTATTTCGGTGACGCGGTTTTCCCAGTCTGCCTTTAGGGTACGCAGATGCGCCAGCCATTCGGTACGCGGCGGCAGTTCTGTCGTCAAGTCCGTGAGTGCGGTTTTCACGTCGGCGTTGATGGCTACGTCCAGCTTGCGATTAAGGCCGAGTTCCTGTTGATGAATGTCAATCTGAATGAATTTCGCGGTTGTCGAGAACAGACGCGCGCCCCCAAGAGCCAGGCGGTAATCGATTCGCTTGCCGACTATTAGAAACAGGTCGGCTTCCTTGAAGACGGTGTGCACGGCGGTGTTGAGGGCCGGGTCGGCGTAACCCAGGCAGAGGGGGTGATCGTCGGGGACCGTGCCTTTGGCCATCGTGATGGTGTAGAGGGGCAGGTTGGTCTTCTCAAGAAACTGCCGTAGTTCGGCTGCGGCATCGCCCCACCACACGCCGCTGCCCGCGATGACCACGGGCCTCTCGGCGGATCTGAGTAGCTGGATCGCCTTTTGGATTTGATCGGCGTTCGGCGGAATGAGCGAGGCTGCCGGGACGGAGAACGCCGGAGCTATCGCACCCGCTTCGGCGGTGAAGAGATCTACCGGAATGGTGAGATGCACGGCGCCGCGGCGGCCTGCATTCGCCTCCGAGTACGCGCGCGAGAGGTAGAACGGGATCTGGCCTGAGGTGGCGGGCTGCGCGGCCCACTTCGTGATGGGTCTGGTGATTTCCACCTGGTCGATATCCTGGAATGCCTGGCGATCGGCGACGGCGTTGGCGCGGCTGCCACTGACTGCGATCAACGGGCTGGCCGCTAGCTGCGCGGTGGCGATGCCGGTTAGGGAATTGGTGTGGCCTGGCCCGCCGGTAACCAGCGACAGCGCGGGTTTGCGGGTGAGGCGTGCCCAGGCGTCCGCCATATGAGTAACGCCGGATTCGTGGCGCATATGCACGATTTCGATCCCG
>JANYCV010000394.1 GCA_025360145.1 Acidobacteriaceae bacterium | reverse complement strand
AAAATACAGCCGCCTATCAGCACTAACGCGAGTAGATGAAAGGACTCGATGACGGGAAATAGCCACAGCGAGTTGCGTATGGTCTCGCCGACGGCCGAATGTTCGGCCCACTCGAAGAAAGGCAGCAAAGACATGAGAAGGGCGTCTCCTAGTCGAACCAGTTATACGCGATCATCCGTCCGGCGACGACGATGCCGGCCCACAGCGTCAGAGACAAGCCACCGGCTACCCTGGCCCGTTTAGGCGGGACAGGATCGAGGTCCCATTCGGCCACGCGCCGATACACGGTCGAGTGAAAAAACCAGGCATTCAGGCCAGACAGTATCAACATGGCAACCTTGACCCGGAAAAAGATATTCTGAAAGGTCCTGACGGGAATGGCGTAGAACAGAAGCGCTCCGCTGACAACCATCAGCACGAAGCCCGCCGTGGCCCATGGGATGAGTCGTCCGGCGACCTCTGAAAGCGGAGTACCGCGCATCGTTACACCCAGGAGCCGCAGGTCCAGCATAGTGGTCAGTCCGAGAAAAAGGCATAAAGACAAGACATGGACCGACTCGACAATGGGATAAGCCCAAATGGATTCGTGGAGCTCAATACTCCAGGGTGTCTTTGCCAACCATTCGCAGAAACCGAGGAGTGACATACTTGGGGGAGCATATCATAACCTGTAAGGTTTGGCAGACTCGGCTTTCGGAACTCCCTAGTACTTCGGATTGAAATTCTGTTACACGATGTTTGCCTTTTGGGGTGAAGCCCGATAGTATGAATACTTCGGGGCACCCCCGTTGTGGGGGGCTACAATAACCTCGAAGGAGCTAGACCGGAATGTGGAATCGTAAAAAAGACGAAGAGTTGCCCCCAAGACCGGCGCCAGTCCAGCCGGCTCCGGTACAACAATCTAAGGAAGGAATCCCAATGTCGACATCGCCTAACCGCAGTTTTGATCCGCCGTCACACGTGCCGTCAGGTTCCGCCACCATCGGCAAAGCCGTGATGGTGAAAGGCCAGATCTACAGCCGGGAAGACCTTGTAATCGACGGCGAAGTGGAAGGCACGGTGGATGTGCAGGAACACCGCCTGACCGTCGGGCCGAACGGGAAAGTTGTAGCTGGCATCAAGGCACGCGAGATCGTAGTCCTGGGCGCGATCCAGGGCAACGTTGAGGCGGCCGATAAAATTGATATTCGAAAAGATGCAAAGCTGGTCGGCGATATCAAGGCCGCGCGCATCGTAATTGAAGACGGCGCTTACTTTAAGGGAAGTATCGACATTGTCAGAGCGGAGCCTGCCAAGCAGCCCGTTTCTCAAAAAGCGCCTCAACCGCCGGCTCCCCTTGCGGCTAGTGCTTCCGATAAACGATAAGCTTGTCAATTCTCTAGCTTCAAGGGAGAAGTTTTGTTCAAAGACCGGTTGAAGACGATTCTCCGCGGCTCGTCCGCTGGCGGGATGTCTGCTCCCAGTGCGACTCTTCCCGGTCCCTCGGGCGGTTCCGGAATGGTAACCGGGCCAGCCTACACCCGTCATAGCAATGGGCTGGACCAGTTCTTCTCTTCGCTGCGCGGCCAGGTAGGTTTGAACATCCTGGATTTTGCGGGCGCAAGCCAGGCGAACGTCAGCTTCATCACCAACCTGGGGCACCGGCTGTCATCCGAAGATTATCTCCGTTCGCTGGAGATCACTTTTGGCGATGAGCATTTCTACGAGAATCAGGACGACCCGCGGCAGGCTGAGAAGTTTCTGAACGATAACCTGAATTTTCCGGAAGGCCATTTCGACGGTGCGCTGGTTTGGGATGCGCTGCAGTTTCTTTCGCCTCCTTTGCTTCAGGCCACGGTGGAGCGGCTGCACCTGATTCTGAGACCGGGGTCGAGTCTACTGGCGTTTTTCCATGCGGATGAGAAAGCCGTGCAGGTGCCACTGTATAATTACCGGATTTCCGATGAGAAGACGCTGTTGCTGACTCCTCGCGGTTCGCGAAAGCGGGCGCAGTACTTCAACAATCGCGGCCTTGAGAAACTGTTTCAAGGGCAGACGGTGAAGTTCTTTCTTACTCGCGATAGCCTACGCGAGATTATCGTTCGCCGGTAGAGCTGGCTCCGCTGCCTGACGGTGGCGCTCTGTGCCGGCTTCGTAGCCGCTATAATCTCTTGAGGAGAATCTATTGTCGTTAGAACAGGATCTTCTGAAGCAGCGCCTTCAGCGCATTCAGGAAATCGAAGCACTGGGATTCCGCGCCTACGGGCAACGTTTTGAATTTACCCACACCATCCCGCAAATTCTGGCCGAACACGGAGCGAAGTCCGCGGAAGACTTGGCGAGCCCGATTCCGGTGCGGATTGCCGGACGGATTCTGACCATCCGCCGCATGGGCAAGGCCGGCTTCCTGACGCTAAGCCAGTCCGGGGAGCGGTTGCAGATTTACATCAAGAAAGACGCGCTACCTGAAACGGACTACTCGCTCTACCAATTGCTGGACCTGGGCGACATTATCGGCGCCGAAGGTTATTTGTTCCGCACCAGGACCGGCGAACTGAGTATCCATGTGGATAAGCTTTACTTCCTGGCGAAGACGCTGCTCTCCATGCCAGAAAAGTGGCATGGACTGGAAGACGTGGAAACACGCTACCGGCAGCGCTATCTGGATATGATTGCGAACCCGGACGTGGGCAAGGTGTTCGTGACGCGCGCGAAGGTCATCTCTTCCCTGCGGCGGCAACTGGAAGAGCGCGGGTTTCTGGAAGTGGAAACGCCAATGATGCAGTCGCTATATGGCGGCGCGACGGCGCGTCCTTTTACGACGCATCACAATACGCTCGACATCGATCTTTATCTGCGCATCGCGCCGGAACTTTATTTGAAGAGACTGGTGGTGGGCGGGATCGAGCGCGTATTCGAGATCAACAAAAACTTTCGAAACGAAGGCGTTTCCACGCATCACAATCCCGAGTTCACGATGCTGGAGTTCTATCAGGCCTACACGGATTATCACGGCCTGATGGATCTATCGGCCGAGTTACTGCGGCAGACGGCGATCGACGCTACCGGCGGAACGCAGGTTCCCTATCAAGGCGCCGTCATCGACTTCGACAACATACGCCGCTTCAGCATGCGCGAAGCGGTGATTGAGTTCTGGAAGGGCGACGGCCACCCGACCATGGAGCAGGTGAAAGACCCCGCCTGGCTGGCGCAGCATTCGCACGCGCCGTCGGCCGGCGAACGGCTTACCGACATTTTCGAAAGGCATGTCGAAGCGCAGTTGATTCAACCAACGATGGTCTACGATTATCCGGTGGAGACTTCTCCGCTATCGAAGAACAAGCGCGATGAGCCGGAGATGGTGGAGCGGTTTGAGATCTACATTGCCGGGATGGAGATTGGCAATGCGTATACCGAGTTGAACGATCCGCAGGAACAGCGGCGGCGTTTCGAGATGCAGTTAGCCATGGGCGAGAAGGGCAACGAAGAGGCGCATCGCATGGATGAAGACTATCTGCGGGCGCTCTGCCACGGTATGCCGCCGACCGGTGGCGAGGGCATCGGCATCGACCGGCTGACGATGGTGCTTACTAACTCGCGCTCCATCCGCGACGTGATTCTGTTCCCGCTGCTTCGTCCGGAAGGCAACATCGGAATCGCCGAAGACCTGCGCAGCGCTGGGTTGTGATCGGCGGATTTGAACTTTTTGTTGCCGGGCGCTACTTGCGTGCCAAGCGCAAGCAGGCAGTGATC
>JANYCV010000386.1 GCA_025360145.1 Acidobacteriaceae bacterium | reverse complement strand
GTAATGGGCAGTTGCTTGGTGAGTGAGCTGAGTTAGATGGATATTGGCTTGGTGAGTGGGCTGGGTGCAATGGGCAGTTGCTTGGTGAATGGGCTGAGTGTAATGGGCAGTTGCTTGGTGAGTGAGCTGAGTGAAATGGGCAGTTGCTTGGTGAGTGAGCTGAGTGAAATGGATAGTTGCTTGGTGAAGATTCACATCCTCGATGATTGTTGAGACGCAAAGTGCACGATTTGACTCGATTTCTCTGGATTGCGGTGCTGTTCTGGCTCCTGTGGAAGTCGCCTATGAGACTTATGGGGAACTGAATTCCGCCCGGACCAACGCGATCCTGATAGAGCACGCATTTTCCGGCGATGCCCATGCCGCCGGCATCAGCCACGACGGCGGCAAGCCCGGTTGGTGGGACAACATGATCGGTCCTGGAAAAGCGTTCGACACCAACAAGTACTTCGTGATTTGTGCGAACGTTCTGGGCGGCTGCAAGGGAACCACGGGGCCTCAATCCATCAATCCGGCGACGGGCGCCCCTTACGCGATGCAGTTCCCTGTGATCACCATGTCCGATGTGGTCCGTTTGCAAAAGATGCTGGTGGAGCATCTGGGCATCACGCGATTGCTCTCCGTGGCCGGAGGTTCGATGGGCGGTATGCAGGCGCTGGAATGGGCCGTGGCTTTCCCCGACGCCATTGCGTCCGCGATTCCCATTGCGACTACCGCCCGCCATTCCGCCCAGCAGATTGCGTTCAATGAAGTGGGCCGGCAGGCGATTATGGCCGACCTGGATTGGAACCAGGGCAATTATTACGGAACAAAGCCACCGGCGCGCGGCTTGGCCGTGGCACGCATGGTGGGGCATATCACTTACATGAGCGACGACTCCATGCGCGAAAAGTTCGGACGCCGCTTTCAGGATAAAGACGAGGCTCTGCCGGATTTCTCGAAGGTGTTTGAAGTGGAGAGCTATCTGCGCTATCGCGGCAGCCAGTTCGTGGACCGCTTCGACGCCAACTCGTACCTCTACATTACGAAGGCGATGGACTTTTTCGATATCGCGAACGGGCACGGCTCGCTGGCGGCGGCGCTGGAGCGTGCCACCGCCCGGTTTCTGGTATTGAGCTTCACTTCCGACTGGCTGTATCCTACTTACCAATCGCTGGAAATTGTGAGTGCCCTGCGCGGGCGCAACCGCGATGTTGCGTTTTGCGAACTGCCTTCGAACTACGGGCATGACGCGTTCCTGGTGGACGTTGGCGAACAGACGGAGCTGGTACGCGGGTTCCTGGCAAGCACCCTCCGGAGTAAGCCGTGAGCGCGACTGAGGCGGCCCGCGTTGGCCCGTTCGTCCATTCGGTTCTGGGGCGGCGCGACTACGCGATCATCAGCGGCATTGTGGAACCGAATACCCGCGTGCTGGACGTGGGTTGCGGCGACGGAGAATTGCTGGAGTGGCTGGCCGAGCACAAAGGCGTGGATGCACGGGGCGTTGAAATTATCGGCTCCAAAGTGCAGCGGGCGATCGCGCGCGGCGTTTCGGTTTACCAGGGCGACATCGAGCAAGGCTTCGCGGACTACCCGGACCAGGCGTTCGACTACGTGATTCTGAGCCAGACTTTGCAGGAAACCCGGCAGCCGCTGAAGGTGTTGAACGAGATGCTGCGGGTGGGACGGTACGCGATTGTGGCGTTTCCGAATTTCGGCCACTGGTCTGTACGATGGTCCCATTTGTGGACCGGGCGGGCACCGAAGACCAAGCTGTTTCCGCATGACTGGTATGACTCGCCGAACATTCACTTTTTGACCGTGCATGATTTTGAGACTTTGGCGGCGAAAGAACACTGGACCGTGGAGCGCGGGATATTTCTGGCAGGCAACCGGCAGGTTTCCTTGATGCCCAACCTGTTGGCGGAGACCGCGGTGTTCCTGGTACACCGGTAGCTTTTTACCGAACACAGCCAATTTGCCGGTCTCCGGCGGGTGCGGTGCAATTTGCGAAACAGAGCCAATGGGGGTTATCGGGGCCGAATCCTTTTGGCCTGTTTTACCGGGCAAAGCCAATTTGCGGGTCTCCGGCGGGTGCGGTGCATTTTGCGAAACAGAGCCAATGGTGCTCATCGGGACCAAAGGTGCTAAGGCCAGTTCTGAACTGCGTGCTGACGCGCGTGATGCATTTTGCGAAACAGAGCCAATAATTCTCATCGTGTGTTGTCCAACCCTCCTTTACCGGTCTTAGATTTAGCATTTCGTCGAATCGGGCCGGAAATGAGATTGGGATAAGTCGTGTGTTGTCAATGCAAGATTCTTGAAAATAGTTGGGAACGCCTTCCGCGAGGCGCTGATACCGGTACGTGCCAGCTTCGACGTGTGGTCCGCAAACCTGCGTTCATCCTGCTGCTTCCTGTCATCGCACCCGCGTTCCCGGCCAGCAAACCAATCCTTGCCGCCGGACCATGCCTTGCGGCCTTCGCCCTGGTGCAGGGGTGGTGGCCGGCAATTGGGCCGCAATTGACAAGCACCGCATCGAGGTGTTTGGGTGATTATGTACTTGACTCCGATAGGCGGACAATGTGAGCTAGGTTACGACGTGACAGGCCGATTAAAAGTTGAAAAAAATACGCACAAACTACTGGAGTGTATGATATAGTTTGTTGACAAATTTATGTTTTCGGTCGATCAATCCTAGTCCGTTATCCCCATGTCAAAACCACCGACCTCGCGTCCGCCTAAATCTCAGCTAGAGCAGGTGGCGATGACGCCGGATGCAGTCGTCAGAATCAAGACTGTTGATGAGATCTCTAAGGTATTGAGAACGGCATCTGTGGTGATCGGCACTTCTACTGGCATGTACTTTGTGTCGAAGATCGTTCACGACCTGGCCGGTAAGATAACAACAGCGGATATAGGAGCTAAGATTTTAGGTAGGATAGAATTGAGTGAAGGGCTAGCTTATGCCCTTGCGGTTGTCTGTGTCGGCTATGGATACAAGACAACAAAATCAAATCAGGACATGGCTAAGAGGCTTAAGAGGCTTTCGCTCGTAGAGGGCACCATCGATCCAAACCGCAGTTCCAGCCATCTAACCGATACTGGTTCGCCCCCGAAGGAGGATGAGGATAATGAATTCTCTTGATATAGCTCTGGTAGTATGCTTTAACGCTGTTAACATTGCGCTGCTTTGGCTGGCGTGGCATTTCTTGTGGCGGAAGTCTTGCCAAGAACGCTTTCGGCAGAAGCTTTTTGAAGTAAGGGATGAACTGTTCGACTTAGCCAATGCCGGACAGATTGCGTTTCATGACTCTGCCTACATCCTGTTGCGTCTGCGAATCAATAGGATGATCCGCTTCTCTAATCGCGTAGGATTTGTTCGCGTGTTTACCTTTATCTGCTTCCAGCGTTACATTGGGATTTCTGAAGAAAAGGGCGCTTTCGCGGAACTTTATTCTGCGATCTCCGAGGTCACTGGTAAGGAGACGAAGGAAGCGCTCACGCGCCTGTCTTCAAAGATAGACCTTCACATCCAAAAGCATCTTCTGTGTATATCGCCGCAGATTATTTTAGCGGCACCACTTTTGTTGGTCATTAACTTCTTAGCCTCAAGCCCAAAAGAAAAAGCTTTGCGTCGGGTCTACAACACGCGTACTTCTGGCGTAAAAATTGACCCAAAGAGTGTGGGGCTTAGGATTATCGAGGCCCAAGCGAGGGAAGCCTTTCTGATTGAAGCTTTCGACCGAAATACTCAAAACCACCATCGGCAGGAGATTTTTGTTGGCGGTTGATGTTTAACTGAGGAGGGTGTCGGAGTCGAACCGATATCCTGGCCGGGACGTTCGGGATTGATAAGATCCCTGGAAGACCGCCTTCGCACCCTCACTAATTTGCAGCCCACCATGGCCTGATCCAATGCCCCTGAGAAGGTTGGATCGGGCCGTTCTGTTATGGCGCATAGTGTCAGCAAGCGTGGGCGCTACGGCCAGGAGCCTGTCGGAGATAGAATTTATCGAACGTAAAATCAATAACTTACGAACATTGCATACTCTGTAAGTTATTGATTCTTGGTAGAAAACAGTTTCATTCCGACAGGCTCCTAGATGGTTATCATCGTCTACGAGTGGCGCATAGCCGCATCAGCTTTGGCCCCAGTCGAAATCCATTTGAATAGAGCTTTTCTTAAACACCCTCGCGAATTTCTTTCGGAAATCGTCCAGGTCATCGCAAAGCTTCATGACGGCGATGACCTGTTGAACTTGATCGTTAACCCTTTGGCGACCAAACTTTTTCAACCATTGATGGTGGTTTTCCTTGAAGTGCGGCGTCGGGTTCTTCTCGCGAAGTTGCTTCCCGATATCCTTATCCATTGCACCATAGACGAATGCCATGATGTATTTCCCCCACCGTAAAGGGCCGTTGCGGGGGGAGTAATGAATGCCCTCTAACCGCGCTAGCTCAAACCAAAAGTCCGGTGGGAACATAAGCGCCCATTCCTGAAGTTCATCTGCGATGAATGCCTGAAACTTTAGCTGAAGGGATCGCTTTTTTCTTGCTTCCTGGAAGCCAGTTGCCTCGACAAACAATCGAAAGGGTGAAGGCGCGGGCAACTTTGGAGAGTGCTCGCGAACTTTTCCTGGAGTACGTGCGCGAGATCAATCCGCTTCCGAAACGTCCACAGTGGTGCAACGCGCCAACCAGCAACTGCATCACGGATATCGCGGGAGCAATAGACTCGAAAACGAGGTTGGGGAATTCCTTCTCGCGCAGCTCGCCTCAGACATGCTCCGGACCACGGGAAGATCACCACGCGTGCCGGAAGATCGCGTTGCCGCACGCGCCGATCCGGGCTTCTCCACTGGAATCAGTGATCCCGGGAGGCCAGGGTCAGGGGGCTGCAACTGTACGCGCCGGCTACGGTCCCCCGGTTGTCGGATAACAACAGGATGCGGCAACAAATGTGTTCGGTGGGTATGTGCTTGACTCAGACGTGTACGGTCTATCGGCATTTCTCGCCCGCGCTGAGACTTTGCCTCCGCTTCGGGCAGCGGGACGAAGGCGTCCCGCGCCGGCCAGGGGGCCCGCCCCACCAGTGCTTGCCAGTGCAATTAGCTGAGGCGAGGCGAGTTAAGGCGAGGATATGCCGGAACCTCGGTGCCCGAGGGTAGCGTTGTGCAATTAGCTGAGGCGAGGCGAGTTAAGGCGAGGGGGGATGGCTGGTATCATCGCGCTACCTGCCACCAGTGCTTGCCAGTGCAATTAGCTGAGGCGAGGCGAGTTAAGGCGAGAGGAGATGGCTGGTATTCTCGCGCTACCGGCTACCAGTGCTTGCCAGAGCAATTAGCTGAGTCAAGCACATACGCAGCCTGTGTTGAATGAAAAGTATTGGGGTAAGAAAATTACGCCGGATGACGCCGGACGGCATCCAATATGGACAGAACGATGAAAAGAAGTAATCCTTCCGCTTGGATGCGGTACGTGCTATGGGCGGCGGCTGCTTATAACATCGCTTGGGGCGCCATGGTTGTCCTGTTCCCGCTGCTCCCGTTCCAGTGGGCCGGAATACCATTGCCAAACTACCCCGAACTTTGGCAGTGTATCGGAATGATTGCCGGCTGCTACGGTGTCGCATATGCCGTAGCAGCCATTGACCCCTACCGTCATTGGCCCGTTGTATTCGCCGGGCTTCTGGTTAAGATCCTGGGACCGGTCGGATTTCTAAACGCGGCCAGTCACGGCCGCTTGCCTTGGAAAGCCGGTTGGGTATTGGTGCCCAACGATCTGATTTGGTGGATACCATTCGCGCTGGTCCTCGCCGGCGCGCATCGAGCCTACCTGGGGGGCCGCCGCGCTCTCGCCCCGGAAGTGCTCCAGTTCGCTCTCCGGACGAAGGTGCCGGGCGGCGCTTCCATCGCTCAATTATCCAAATCGTCGCCGGTGCTGCTGGTGTTTCTGCGCCACACCGGTTGCACATTTTGCCGTGAGGCGTTGTCTGATATTGCCCGGCAGCGGCGTTCCATTGAAGCGAGCGGCACCAGGGTGGTGTTGGTTCACATGAGCGGCGAGGAACACGCTTCACAGTATTTCCAATCCTATGGGCTGCAGGACGTCTTACGCATCAGCGATCCAAACCAAGCTCTGTATCGCGCATTTGGATTGAGTCGCGGCAGCCTCTGCAGTTTGTTCGGACCAAAGGTCTGGCTGCGCGGATTTCAGGCGGCTGTTATTAAGAGGCACGGCGTCGGGCGGCTGGCGGGAGATGGTTTTCAGATGCCAGGGGTGTTCCTGGTATTTCACGGCGAAGTTCTGCGCAGCTACCGCCATCAAAGTGCCGCCGATCGCCCGCACTACAGCCAATTCGTGGACGGCGAACCTTTCTCCCGCGACAGAATGCAATCGTAGGGAGTACCCTGCTATCGTCTAATAAGCTTGGCAGAATGCAGCCTCCGTCGCCACAATCCGACACTCCCGCCGGGAAACAAAAGCCCGCAGCCTCTGGAACCGCCGGATCTTTTCGCCTGTTCGGCGTACCTGTCCGGCTGCATTTCACTTTCCTGCTGCTCCTTGTATTCATTATCGTTACCGGCCTTAGCGGCGGACAGTCGTCATTGGTCAATGCCGCCTATATCCTGGCGCTGTTCGTGTCTGTATTGCTGCATGAATTAGGACATGTGGCTGTTTCCCGTAAATTCGGAATCAAGACCAAAGAGATCGTGATGTATCCCATCGGCGGCGTGTCCGTCATGGAGCGGGATCCAACGCCGGCTGCGGAGTTTTGGATCGCCCTCGCGGGTCCGCTTGTGAATATCGCAATCGCGCTGGCTCTCTGGGCCTGGCTCTATTACAGCGGCCACCTCATCACGATTGAAATGCTAGGCCAGGCCTCGGATTCGAATCTATTGGAACGAATCGCCCTGGGCAACCTGATCCTCGGCCTGTTCAACCTGATTCCCGCATTCCCCATGGACGGCGGCCGGGTGTTGCGAGCCTTCCTGGCGCGTTCCAGATCCCTGCAGGACGCTACGCGGATCGCCGCCACGGCAGGCAGGTTCCTGGCGATTTCCATGCTCTTCACCGGGCTGCTCAGCGGCCAGTATTTCCTGATGTTCATCGCGGTCTTCGTCTACCTGGGCGCTGAACAGGAAAATGCATCGGTGACGGGGCGCGCCCTGACGCAGGGGGTTCCTGTGCGAGCCGCGATGATTACCGAATTCCATACACTCTCGCACGGCAATTCGATTCGGGACGCCGCAAACCTGCTGCTCTCCACCGCTCAACAGGATTTCCCTGTGGTTCTGGGGGAGCAGGTGATTGGTCTGCTGGGACGCAATGCGCTGTTGCAAGGGATGGCGAACCAGGGTCCGGAATCTTATGTGGCCGGAGTAATGGATCGAAACTTCACTGCCATTCGGCCCGACATGGACCTGGCTGAAGCGATGCCACTGGTGCTGCAAGCCGGTTCCTGCGCTTTGGTGATGGAAGACGACCGCTTGCTCGGTCTGCTCACCAGGGAGAATCTCACCGAGTTTCTGCTGCTCCGCAAATCCGGCATGGAACCTATCACCAGCCGCAACGGATAGCCTCCGAGTTTTGATCTTTTAAGATAGAGGTATGGCACACAGAGTCGTCATTCTGGGCGGTGGTTTTGGGGGCCTCTATGTGGGGAAGTCCCTGGGTAGCGCACCGGTTGAAGTCACGCTGGTGGATCGCCGCAACTTTCATCTGTTCCAGCCGCTGCTCTATCAGGTGGCAACCGGGTCGCTTTCGCCCAGCGAAGTAGCCGCGCCTCTGCGCTCCGTTTTCAGCACGTACAAGAACACGCAGGTGCTACTGGCGGAGGCGGTCGATATAGACCCGGATGCACGGAAGCTAATCCTTGCCGACGGCGAAGTGCCCTACGACACGCTGGTGGTGGCGACCGGCGCGGAAAATCATTATTTCGGCAACACCAGTTGGGAACAGTTCGCGCCAGGTTTGAAAAGCCTCGAAGACGCCGTCCGCATCCGGCACAAGATTCTGTTCGGGTTTGAAGCGGCCGAGCGAGAGCACAATGCAGAGGCTCGCCGCGCCTGGTTGACGTTTGTTGTGGTTGGCGCAGGACCAACCGGCGTGGAACTGGCAGGCGCTTTGGGGGAAATCGCGAACGACGTTTTGAAGCACGACTTCCGCTCGATTCGCCCCGCCGATGCGCGCATCATGCTCTTGGACGGTTCGCCACGCGTGCTTCCCCCGTTCGACCCCAGCCTGTCCGCCGCAGCCGAGCGATCGCTGATTCGGCTCGGCGTGCGTTCCCGCACCGGCGTCCGGGTGACGGCGATTGATGGACAGGGCGTCTCGATCCATTCCGAACGTGGGGACGAACGGATCGATTCGCGAACCGTGCTGTGGGCAGCGGGCGTACAAGGCTCGGCCTTCGGAGGAAAACTCGCCGAACGGATGGGCCTCGAACTGGACCGCGGCAAGCGCATCATGGTGAATCCCGATTGCACCATACCTGGGCATCCTGAAGTATTCGTGATCGGCGATCTGGCTAATTTTCGCGATCAGCACGGAAATACGCTGCCGGGTGTGGCGCCCACCGCGATGCAGGAAGGCAGCTATGTTGCGCATCTGATCAGGAAGCGGCTGGCCGGAAAACCGGCACAACCGTTCCGGTATAGCAATAAGGGCAATCTGGCCGTAATCGGACGGGCTGCGGCGGTGGCCGAAATCGCGGGACTGAAGTTCAGCGGGCTGATCGCGTGGCTGCTGTGGCTGTTCATCCATCTGATGTACCTGGTGAATTTTCAAAATCGCGTGCTTGTGTTTATCCGGTGGGGCTTCAGCTACGCGACATTTAACCGGGGCGCGCGGCTGATTACCGGCGAGCGTGAACCTACTGAGCAAGAGCGGCAAATTCGGAAGCTTCGAGCCAATTCGCTGAAGTGAAAACGAAACAGCATGACCACGACTGAAAAGAAATTACCTACCCACCGCGACGGCAAAGGCTTTTTTGAAGGAACGGACGCGGTTGACGTTGAACGGATCGACTACCACTAGGAAAGGAGAAAACCGCCATGCTCATGAAAAACCCCGTGCATCCCGGTCGCATCGTTTGGCATGATTGCCTTGTGCCGTTGAGCCTGTCTGTGGCAGCAGGCGCTTAACAACATCGTCAACGGAAAGTCTGGCATCAGCCCGGAGATCGCTATCCGGCTAACGAAGGCATTCGGCAGCACGGAGGAGACGTGGTTGCGGATGCAGCTTGCCTGTGACCTCGCGGCCGCCCGCAAGAACGAAAGCAAAATCAAAGTCCGCCGCCAGCACGTCCCGCAAGAATTGCACATACACTGATCCGAGCTTCCTGCCGGTTGTGAATGCGTTCACGAAGGATAAGCACATGAGCCGTGGATAAATGATGTCCTCCCACCGTCTCAAGGTTAACGGAAAGATTTTCGCGATGTTCGGCAGAGGTTAATTCGTCGTAAAGCTCCCAGAAACCGGTGGACGAACTCGTAAACGGCGGCAAGGGCGAACGCTTCGCCCCCGGCCACGGAAGTGAGGAATGTGTTCAACTCGTGAAGGAAGCCTGCCACTTCGCGCAGCGTTGAAGTCTGGAACAACTTGCAGGCCACGCGTGTGCAAAGACAGAGGCATCATGAGCAACGAACCGAAAGAAGCGGTGGACTACGCAAGCCTTTACCGGCGCGCCTTTGAAAAATTCGGGGCGTCCGCGTTGTGGAGCAGTAAACCTGTTCCTGACCCGACGCCTGCCGATGCTCTGGCGATTACCCACAGCTTGCGGGTAGAGGGCGACCGCGAAGCGCGGCGATTGGCGGAACAGATCGAGCAGGCTTGCCGTGCCACTCTCTAAAATTCAGATCGACATTCTTCGGCTGCTCGCTTCGCACCGCGACCCGGAAAGTTATGTTGCCGGAAGCACCCCGCTTAATCGGGACGCGCCGCGCTATTCCGGTGAAATTGCTGTTTTTCACGACCGGGAGGAGCGTGTTGCGCGTGCCGCCGAACAGGATAGCGCCTTACTTCAGAAGCACGGCTACGCGCTGAAATGGCTGAGGCGCGAGCCGAATATTTACGCCGTTCTGGCGGAGCGCGCCGACGAGACAACAAAGCTCGAATGGGTTGTTGACAGCGAGTTCCGTTTTTTTCCTACGCTTCGCGATGAAAACTTTGGATACGTCTTGCACCCGGTTGACCTCGCCACCAACAAAGTCGCGGCGGCGTATGGGCGTCGAGAGCCGCGTGACGTGGTGGACTTGCTAACCATCCATGACCAGATTTTGCCCATGGGTGCCGTTGTTTGGGCTTCCGCTGGCAAAGCGTTGGGCTTTACACCCGAAGGCATCATCAACGAAATTCGCCGCGTTGCCCGTTACACGGATGCGGATTTCCGCCGTCTCGACAGCGATCCGCCGCTTGACCCTGCCGCCACCATGACACGCCTGCGGGAAATCCTCAGCGACGCGGAATCCTTCGTTACCCGGATGCCAACGGAAAAGATTGGATTGCTATTTTTGCAAGGCAGCAAGGTGGTGCAGCCAGAACCCGGCCGCTTGCCAGACTATCAGACGCACGCAGGGCAGCAGCGCGGCCACTGGCCGAGCAACGACGAAATCACCGCAGCCATGTTCGAGCGCGCGGCGCACGACAAAGCATATCAGCGGAAACTTGAACGACAGCGCAAGCAGGAGCCGGAGCAAGACCGATCCCGATAGGCCTCAAGAAATTCTTCCCTGTGTCTCACAAAGAGTCTTTTGTGGGACTCCCGCTAGAGTTAAGAACGCCAGCCAAACGCCCCATGGGGTTGAACGATGCTCGCCGGGAATCTCGCTCTCGTAGTAGCAGCCCTCTCCACAGGTGCGACGTTTTACATCAGCTTTGCGGAACAACCGGTGCGGCTTGATCTTGATGATCGAGCGTTTCTCGCACAGTGGAAGCCCGCGTATAGACGCGGATTTGCAATGCGATCCCCACTCGCGGTGGCCGACAGGTAGCTTGGCGGCCTTCATTGGCCGAGTGCTGCAGCTCGCAAATTGGCCATGGACCATTTTCGGCATCATGCCGATGCTTTATGATGTGTACTCGATTCCCGCAAGCTACAGATTCTTAATCCTGTTCCTGGAGATCATATCGACCCGAACAGGAGGTCCGAAACATCATTCTGTTGCCTGACTTCACGAACTGACGTACAGTGTGCGTACAATAGAAGAGCGAGGTCGTCATGGGTATCTCTACCAACGAAGAATCAAAGTCCAAGCGGTTTAACCTTCGGGCAACATCCAAGCAGGACAACCTCATTCGCGTTGCAGCGAAAGTCCGTGGGCTCGATGTTACCGACTTCATCATCGAGAGTGCCTGTGAAAAAGCCCACGAAACGCTTGCCGATCAAACCCACTTCGTTTTGAACGAAAAGCAGTGGGCGGAATTCATGAAAGCGCTCGATGAGCCGCCCAGAATCATCCCTGAAATCCAAAAACTCTTTTCCGAGCCTTCGATTGCCGAGAGCCGCTAGTGCCAGCCGAGGAGCTTGAGCCGAAGCTCATCATCGAAAAACTAACCCAGGCTCACAGCCTCGCAGAGTTCGAATGTTCAAATGCGACGCTCGACACTTGGTTAAAGCGATACGCCTGGACGAACCAAAGGGCGGAAACCTCAAAGACGTACGTTGCACATCGCGGCGGTCGAGTGCTTGGTTACCATGCTCTGGTTGCGGGCTCCGTTCTTAAACACGAAGCTCCTGAAAGAATCGCTCAAGGGCTCGCCAACCATCCAGTAGGCGTCATTTTACTTGCACGTTTGGCAGTGGACAAGAGCGAGCACGGCAAAGGGCTTGGAAAGGCACTGCTTCGAGACGCGCTTGCGCGGATCCGCCAAGCCGCCGATGTCGTCGGCGTCCGGGCAGTGTTGGTCCACGCCATCGACGATTCGGCGCGACAATTCTACTTGCACCACGGATTCCAGCCGTCCCCCGTACATCCGATGGAGCTGATGATGTTAATGAAGGATCTACGGGCCACAATTGGAACGTAGCGGACAACTCATGACCTATTTTTAGCGCTCCTTTCAAATGATTGCTGCTTCACTATAGATCATTGGCGTTTTTTGGAGCCTGAGATGCGGGATCACGAAAACCCGGCGCGCACGATGAGAGACATCTCCAATTTAGACCAGCATCCGGAAACTCGAAAGAAGAGGTTCCCCGAGCATCTGTGGCCCCTTGCTACCGCAGACGCGACAACAGTTTATGAATGGTGAATCCTCCAAGAGTTCCTCCGCCCAGCTGGTTTGAGCTTGGAGGTAGCGCCGACAAAGCTAGATCCTCCGAGTCCTGATTTCCAGTGCATTGTCGCCGGAAAGAACCGGCTCTTCGAACTCGGCGAAATCGTAGACAGCTCGCTCGCTGAAGGCATGGCTTACTCCAAGAGGGAATCCACCTCAGCCGCACTCGACGAGGCATTTCCGGCAGTGCAACCCGCTTTTTCAAACTGGTCAATACAGTCGAACACCGAGATCCGGCCACCGTTCGAGAAGTCTTGGCGGTGAGCCGGGCGCTTGCCGGGCAAACTCGCTGAAGCAATAACTTGCTGCTAAATCGCGCGCGGTGCTATGCTACGGCGGAATGGACGAGCTTCTTGATTTACTCGCTCGCCGGAACGAGGGCGTACCGCTTGACGTCGTTGCGCTGCAGCTCGCGACTATTGAGTATCCGGATTTGCATCCAGGCCCCTACATCGCGCTGCTCGATTCGCACGCGTCCGAACTGGGCGAACGCGTCGACGATGGAACCAGCGGCGAAGACTTCGTGCGGTTGCTGAATGAATACCTGGTGGAAGAACTCGGATTCCGGGGCAACGAAGAAGATTACTACAACGCCTCCAACAGTTGCCTCAACATGGTGCTCACCGAACGGGTGGGAATCCCCATCACGCTTGCATTGGTCTACATCGAGATGGGACGCCGGCTCCGCCGCCCGGTCTACGGTATCGGCCTGCCGGGCCACTTTCTGGTGCAGTATGACGACGGGGAGTTTTCCACATTCATCGATCCGTTCAACGGCGGCGGCCTGTTGTTCGAACAGGAATGTATGGAGTTGGCTAAACAGGTAACCGGCTATGACGTATCGTCCGATAGTTCCGTGCTGCTGCCGGTCAGCAAGCGGCACATCGCAATCCGGATGCTGAATAACCTGCGGGCGGTTTACTTCAAGCAGCAGAATCCGGCGAAGTCGTCCGCGGTGCTGGATTTATTGATCGCCGCGGAACCGGCTGCCGCCGATGCGTACAAGCATCGCGGCATGTGCCGGTCGAAGATGGAGCTGTTCAAAGGAGCAAGAACCGACTTTGAAACCTACTTGCGGTTGGAGCCGCAAGCCTTGGATCGGGTCGAAGTGGAAGCCCAGATTGACCGTTTGAAACGCTGGCTGGCCAAGCTTCACTAACGGCTCATAACCGGATTTATCTGGCCGATAAGTTCGGTATGTTCGAACAAAGCTTGTCCAGCGAAGTGGTGGCGTCGCGTTTCAATCGCCTAGTCCAGGAATTGTTGCACGGAAAACTGAAGCGCAATTGTTTTCAACAATGGGAAGTGGATTTGCTGCTCGATATTGAAGGCTGCGATATGGGGCCTGGCGCCAAACGCCAGGCATTGAAGCGCTATCAACGCGCCGTTACCCGGCAGCTTGAGAACGGCGCGAACACGCCGTTCAAACTCTCTGAGTATCTCCATAGGGGCCGAAATGCAACGGATGCTATGCTGAAATCGTAAAGAGATTCGGTTTCGGATCTTGATTCAGGAGGATGATTCATGGGATGTGGAAGCAGCGGAATTCCAATGCAGCCGGAAGAAAACACCAGCGGCCATAAGGTGATTTGCGTCAAGTTCGGAAAAGAAATGCCGGGGCTGGATGAAGCGCCATTCGATGGTCATCCGCTGGGACAGAAAATCTACGAAAACGTGTCCAAGGAAGCTTGGAAGTTATGGCTTGAGCAGATGAAAATGATCATGAATGAGTACCGGTTGAACCTGGGCACGCCGGAATCGCAGGAATTCATTCTCCAGCAGATGGACAGCTATTTTTTCGGCGAAGGCGCCGCCCTACCCCCCGGCTACGTTGCACCCAAATCCAAGAGCTAACGAACTACTTCCAGTTGTTGGGCGATCTCGAATTGGAGTTGCCCATGCGACAGCCGTAAAGCCTCTTCTACCTCCCGCGGGCAGGAACCGCGCGAAAACAGGAACCCCAAATAGCTATTGCCCTCGGGAAGCCTCTGCAGACGTTGGCCTTCTTTGGCGGTAATCACCACGTCGGCAATCGCGGCCGCTTCCGCCACGCCATTGACGCTTCGATAAATGCCGTTCCGCGGAATCGGAATCATCATGACTCCGGATGCCGCGGATTCCCGTTCCAGGCCGCTGACGTCTTCGCCAAGCGCGTGCCGCAGAATCAGCTCTTCCAGACTGATGGTTCCGCCGGCGAATCGCAGCGCACGCGCGCACAGTCCGCCGATCGGCCGCGCCGCCACTTCCAGCATCCACACCCCCGCGGAATTCAAGCGCATTTCAGCGTGAATCGGTCCGTGGGTCAGGCCAAGTGCGGCTACGGCGCGCTGTGTGGAGTCAATCAGCTTCTGCTGATCGGGCTCGCGCGATGGCGTGATATAGAGGGTCTCTTCAAAGTACGGGCCGTTGAGCGGATCGGGCTTGTCGAAGATGGCGAGAGTCTGTAGCCGGCTCGCCGTGACAATACCTTCCAGGGCAAACTCGCGGCCCTCGATGAACTCCTCCACTTGGATAAACCGGTCCTGCTCCTCGCGCATTCTCACGATCTCAGGGCTCTGCAAAATGGCGCGGATTTGCGCGAACGCCCCGGCGAATTCGCTCTCGCCGTTCGCGCGGATCACTCCACGGCTTCCAGAAAGGCCGAGGGGCTTCAGCACGCACGGGTAGCCACTCGGATTTGCGCCACCCACAAGGGGCACGCGGACAAAGCGGGGAACGGGTAACCCGGCAGCGCGAAACCGCTCGCGCGTTAGAAACTTGCTGCGGCTGGCTGCCACCGCATCGGGCGGGTGATACGGCAGGCCGATCCGTTGCGCGGTCAGTGCGGCAATGTATGTTGGACGATCCCCGATGGCGACGATCGCGCCGGGCGGCGGCACCAGTTGAGACAGATCCACTGCGGCGGTCTCCGGTTCTTCGAATCGAACCGGTACGGCATGGTCGCCCCAAGGATCGTCCAGCACATGGCAACGATCGGTCGCCATGACGATGTCAAGACCCAGGGAATGCGCTGCATCGGCGAATATTTGAGTCTGGTAGCCGGTGGTGGCGGCA
>JANYCV010000309.1 GCA_025360145.1 Acidobacteriaceae bacterium | reverse complement strand
CGGCGCAGTTGGCCGAGGTGTTGAAGAAGCGGCCTAAAGTTCGCGCGATCATGCCGGTTCACCTGTTCGGCGGATGCGCCGACATGGACCCGATCCTGGCATTGGCCAAAGAGCACGGCGTGGCTCTGATTGAAGATGCGGCGCAGGCGATAGGCTCCGAGTATAAGGGCAGGCGCGCGGGAAGTATGGGAGACCTGGGCTGCTTCAGCTTCTTCCCGAGCAAGAACCTGGGCGCGTTCGGCGACGGCGGCATGTTAACAACCGATGACGAGGCGCTGGCGGACAAGTTGAAGGTGCTGCGAATGCACGGGCGCACGGGCAAGTACATTCACGAAGTGGTCGGTGTGAATTCGCGGCTGGACGCTTTGCAGGCCGCGATTCTCAGCGTAAAACTTGGGCATCTGGATCAGTGGACCGAAGGGCGCCGGAAGAACGCCGATACCTATCGGACTTTATTGCAGGGCGCGCCCGTGATCCCGCCGGTTGCCGCCGATTATCAGACTCGGCATATCTACAATCAGTTCGTCATCCGCTGCCCGCGCCGCGATGACTTGCAGGCGTTCCTGCGCGAGCACGGCATTGGGAGCGAAGTATACTATCCGCTGCCGCTTCATTTGCAAACGTGCTTTGCTTCGCTTGGATACAGCGCGGGCGATTTCCCGGTGAGCGAAAGATTGTCCGGTGAAGTATTGGCACTGCCGATTCATTCTGAGCTATCACACGAGGACATTGAGTACGTCTGCGAAAGAATCCACTCATTCTACATTTAGCACTACATGTAGAATGAGCACCAATGAAACGTCTTGCTTTTCTCCTGGGTTCCCTGCTCTCTATCGCGGCGGCGCAGCAGCCTTCCATTAAGCCGACCGCCGAGGAGACCCGGCAGATTCAATCGAAGACCGATGAGCTTGATGCGCTTGTCCAAAAGCTGAAGGCGAAACACGGGAACGAGGATCTGGTGGCAGATGTCGAAGTCTACGTGAAAGCGGGCCGCATGCTGCTGGAATTCCCCGAGGATTTCTTCACGCAGGATGGCATCAATCACTCGCTGGCAGTTCTTGACACCGGGCTCGAAAAGGCCCGGCAGCTACAGGGCGGAAAATCTCCGTGGACAGCGACAGTCAAGCGCATCCACGGGTACCATTCCGCGCTCGATGGTTCGGTCCAGCCGTATGGCTTAACGGTGCCCGCTTCTTACGATGGCACGAAGCCCGTCCGGCTGTATGTCTGGATGCACGGGCGTGCCCAACGTTTGACGGAAGCCGATTTCCTGTTCAACTTCCCGAACCAGGGGCCTTCGAAGCCGCCTGTTGCCGATGCCGGCCAGATCCAACTCGACCTGTACGGACGATGGAACGGCGGAGGCTGGCATTACGCGGGTGAGGTGGATGTATTCGAGGCTCTGGCTGCGGTGCGGAAGCGATACAAGATCGATCCCAGCCGTATTCTGCTGCGCGGGTTTTCCATGGGCGGTGAAGGCGCGTGGCACATCGCGCTGCACCATCCGGACCGTTGGGCGGCCGCCGAGATTGGCGCAGGAACGTGGTCCCGGCGGGCGGAGATGCCGGGTCTTGCGCCATATCAATACGCGACGCTTCGCATCTGGGAGAACTTCACCGAGTGGGCGCTGAATGCTTTCAATTTGCCTCTCGCCGGACACGATGGCGACAATGATACGCAGGTTTCATCGCTGCCGCCGCCTCCGCCGGGGACGCCGTCGCGCGGACAGTTGGAGTCGTCGTTGAAGGTGCGGGATCAGTTAGCGAAAGAGGGCTTTCCGCTGGTGGGGGATCCGAACGATCTCGCAGCCAAAGGCACGCCGGCGATTTTTCTCATCTCGAAGCAGACCGGGCACGGGACAAGCCCGGAGGTCAGGCAGCGGTTGGACGGGTTTCTCAACGAGTACGGAGATCGCGGGCAGATCTCACCGGATCACATCCGGTTTCTGACCTATACGACCCGGTACAACAAGGACTATTGGGTCACGTTGGATGAGTTGGAGAAGCACTACGAGCGCGCCGAGGTGGATGCGCTGCGGAGTGACGCCGGCAAGCAATATCGGATCGCGACGAAGAATTTGACGCGCCTGGCGCTGCGGGAAACCGGCCACGCGGCGATGATCAAGATCGATGGCCAGGACTTGAAGGTGAAGTCCGGGCCGGAGATTGCTCTGGAAAAATCGGCATCCGGCTGGCGCGTGGCTAAAGTGGCGAGGCCTGCTGGCCTGCACAAGATCCACGCGCTGCAAGGCCCGATAGACGATGCGTTCCTCGATCCGTTTCTGCTCGTGCGTCCCACCGGGACGCCATGGAACGACGCTGTGAATCGCCAGTCGCTTCGCACCCTGGCGCGCTTCGACCGGCTCTATGCGAAGTTCTTCCGAGCCCACCCGCGCGTGGTCGACGATAAGGACGTCACCACGGCGGATTTCGCGAAATACAACGTAGTGCTGTTCGGCGATCCGGGCAGCAATCGCTGGATCGCAAAGGTGATCGGCAAGCTACCGGTCACCTGGACCAAGGAGACGGTCAGCCTGGGCGGTCAGAAGTTCTCCGCCGCTGAAAGCTTTCCTGCGCTGGTCTATCCGAATCCTTTGAGCCCTGCGCGCTACGTGGTGTTGAATACCGGGTTGACGATGGAAGATCGCGAATACCGTGGCGATTACGGCATGCCGCGGCTCGGCGACTTCGCGGTGCTGAAGGTGAAGGAAGGTGCCGATGTGGGTGACGTGGCCTATGCCGGATTGTTTGATGAAGCGTGGCAGTTGCCGAAGTAATTACTTTTCAAAGATCACAAACGCCATGCCAGTCTCGCTGGTATGCGTCAAGGAAAGGCTGACAGCCGTGACGCCGATCGCCGCGGCGATGGTCTGCGCCGCGCCGTGAAGCTGCAGCGTCGGGCGGCCGGAGGGCAGATTGACTACTTCAAAATCCTGCCAGCGAACGCCGCGGCGCCAGCCGGTGCCCAGCGCCTTCATCCCCGCTTCTTTCGCGGCAAAGCGGGCCGCGTATCGCTCGAAACGGTTCGCCTTGCGTTCGACGTAGGCAATCTCAAGAGGAGTGTAGATGCGGTCGATGAACCTCGCCCCGTAGCGCTCGATCGATGCCTTGATTCGTGGCACTTCCGCAAGATCCACGCCCGTGCCGACGATCAAAGATCCACCCCGGAACTGGTGATGGTCAGTCGCCCGTGCTTCACGCCCTTGGTGCTGATCAACGCATCGGCCAGTTTTTTCACTGCGGCGGCCTTGCCTCTGACCACCAGAACTTCCAGGCAATTGTCGTGGTCCAGATGGATGTGCAAAGTCGAAAGCACGTTGTGAAACGACTCGTGTTGCAGATCGGTGAGCTTCTCGTTCAGCAGGCGGACATGGTGATCGTAAACCAGGGTGACGGTGCCAACCACGGGGCTGTCCGGCAACTCCCAGTTCTTCTGCACCAGTTCGTCGCGGATCAGATCGCGGAACGCCTCGGACCGGTTCGTGTAACCGCGTTTCGCGATGTGACCGTCAAATTTTTCGAGAAGATCGGAATCGATGGCAACGCCGATACGGCTAAGCTCGCTCATTGGTACTCCAAGAGTACCCGACATGGCTAAGCGTTTCAATGCTACCGTGGCACGGATTGCAGCTTCGTGCTACCGTAATTCTGATTGCATCATTTAGTTGTGGAAAGGTGGAGCCGCGGCGCCAGCCCTCTACATGGGCGGGATGCGCGCGTGAAAATTCTGGCTCTTCTTTCGTTTCTCATCATTCTTACGACGACGCCGGCCGGGCGATGGATTCCGATGGCCGCGTATTTTTTCCTGCTCTGCGGATCAGTGCTTCTGGCCCGCCTGCCGCTGAAGGCCATTCTGTTGCGCGCGGCCGTGGTACTGCCGTTCTCTGCAACGTTCGCATGCGTGAGTCTTCTATCGGGTACAACCGAGCGGGCAATCGGCATCCCGGTGAAGAGCTTTCTTTCGGCCTTGGGAGTACTTCTCGTAGTGGCCACAACGCCGCTGCCGCAGATCCTGAAAGCGCTGGAGAGCCTGGGCGCTCCCCGGATTGCGTTGCTGGTGATCCAGTTTCTTTACCGGTATCTGTTCGTGATTTTTGAGCAGGCGCAACACATGCGGCTGGCCGCGAAGTGCCGCGGAGGATTTGGCGGCGGGCACCGGTCGAAATTCAAGGCGGCGGCGGGCGCGCTGGCGGTGCTGTTCGGGCGGTCCTATGAACGGGCGGAAGGTATCCATCAGGCGATGCTCGCGCGCGGCTTTGACGGACATCTACGCCTGTTGTCGACCGGCCGGATCCGAGCGGTGGACGTTGCGTTTCTGACGGCGGCAGTGGCCATTCCGCTGGCGTTCCGGATTGGGGCCGGCCGTTAAGTGCCAGATCCCGTCATTCAGGTCCGCGGGCTGCGGTACACCTACGACGATGGCACCGTTGCGCTCAACGGCATCGACTTCGACCTATATCCAGGCGAAACGGTCGCGCTGCTGGGGGCTAACGGGTCCGGGAAAACCACCTTCGTTCTTCATCTGAACGGCTTGCTGCACGGCAGCGATTCGGTAATAGTTTGCGGGCTGCCGGTGATTGCCGCAAATCTGCCGGAAGTGCGGCGGAAGGTGGGCGTGGTATTCCAGGATTCCGATGAGCAACTCTTTATGCCGACGGTATTGGAAGATGTCGCCTTTGGCCCGCTGAACCTTGGGTTGAGTCCGGAAGAGGCCATCGCGCGGGCCAGAAAATCGCTGGAACAGGCGGGCATCGCCAGTGCGCTGCATAAATCGCCGTATCACCTCAGCGCAGGCGAAAAGCGGCGTGTGGCGATAGCCGGTGTGCTTGCCATGGTGCCGGATATTCTGGTTCTGGATGAGCCCACCACTTACCTTGATCCGCCCGGTCAACGGGAGTTGCTGGCGCTGTTGCGGCAGTTACCGCAAGCCAAGATTGTAGTTACTCACGATATGCAGTTTGCCCGAGCAATCGCATCGCGAGCTGTGTTTTTCGAGAAAGGCAAAATTGCCGCCGCCGGAAGCGTGGACGAGCTGGTCAGCCGATTCCACTGGCGAAGCGAGTAAGTGCCGGGCTCGGGGTTGCGGTATTCCTTGTGTCGTGTTTCGCGTAATAGTTTACAACCGACGTGGGGCGGTTCCCCATATGCGTTTACTTAAAGCCCAATCTCGGTGATCGGGCGCATTGAACCCCACGCCAGTTGAAGCATTTATGCCTGGAAATGTTCTTAAGTAAACGCCTATGGGGCGGTTCCCCCTGGACCGCGCCGGACACCCCGTCCGTCTCTGACTCGCCAACCTTGGATTCCGAATGAGTCTGAGCAGGACCGACCAGGGGTCGGTCCGCCGGCGAGGGCGCCCGCCCTACCAGTGCCAACTTGGCTATTGTCAAAGATTACGCGGGGTAGGACTTATCCCACATTGGATTCACACAGCAGCGTTACAGGACCATCGTTAACCAATGACACTAACATGGACGCCTGGAATACACCGGATTGAACAGTTAATCCAGTCGTGCGGGCCTGTGTTACAAAGTGGTCGTACAAGATTCTGGCAGCCTCCGGACGCGCCGCACGATCGAAACTGGGGCGTCTCCCCTTCCGGCATTCTCCGTACAACGTAAATTGAGACACAATCAGAAGCTGCCCCCCTGTTTCGCGGAGACTTAAGTTCATCTTGCCGTCCTGGTCGTCAAAAATCCTCAGATCGACGATTTTGTTGACGAGGTAATCCGCATCGCGAACCGAATCGGACTGTTCGATGCCCAAGAGGACGAGCATTCCCGAGCCGATCTCGACCACGATGACCCCTTCCACTTCGACGCGGGCTTGGGTAACTCTTTGAATCAATGCGCGCATTGTCTGAATATGGCACAGAACTTTTGGCTCAGTACATTTGCCATTCCGTACTAGGGTTTAGTGCTGATTTGCCCTAGAACAAAAGTACCTATACTTGGTCATGATCTATCGGCGGAAGCAAGTTCGTAAAACAGCTCCAGGCGGCTTTATGCATTTTCAAAATAGCCTCAGGCAGTGCTATTTCGGTTTTGGCGAGGGCGATTACATCCGTCTCCGCGACGAACTTGGCAATGTCTGGCGCGGGTCCGCCGAGCGGGACGAAAATAACTCCGTCCGTTACCGCTTTCGCGACGAGAAAGGGACGACCATCAGCGGAATGTCGGACAGCTTCGGGATTATTCTGCGGGACGAGAAGGGCAACGCCTGGCGCGGATTCGTCGATTAGCGCCTTGCCATGTCACGGGCGATTTAAATATTTCTCATATAGCTGGCGATGTCTGTTTTCCAAGTCCACAGGTTTGCCTTTGATAAACAAGTGCTTGATTTGAGTCTTCGCTTCGAGCGGATCGCCGTCTGTAATCATCAGGTCAGCCCACTTTCCTTCGTCGATGGAACCCATCTTATCGCCGACGCCCCAGATTTCCGCCGCATTTAGGGTTACCGCCTTTAGCGCTTCGGTGTATGGCAGCCCAAACGCCACGGCATTGGCGGCCTGGTAGGGAAGATTGCGCGAGAACGAGGCGGAGAAACTGGCGAAGGCGAATTTCACGCCGGCTTGATAGAATTGCGCCGGCAGCGAAGAGGGCGCGTCGTAGGGATCGTCGTCATTCAACGGCAGTTCCAGCGTCTTCCCCAGCACCACCGGGATGCCTTTCGCTTTCAGGTCCGGCAGCATCTTGCCCGGCTCGCGGACGTCCGCTAGAATGATGCGAATATGCTCCTGGGCGGCAAACTCCACCGCATCGTGAACGGTGCGTTCCCGAACCGCGGTGATCAGTGCGGGCAGTTTGCGTTCCAGAACGGGAAGCATCGCTTCATATTTCAGATCGGTTTGAAAACCAGGGAGAGCCGCGGCCTTCGCTTTCTGATAGCGGCGGCACTGTTCGAAGAACTCGTGAAGAGTGCGAAGTTTGGCTTCGTAATCCTTCTTCGCTTCGGCAAACGGGACGTTGCGGGAATCCCCGGATCTGGACGGCGGCGGGGTAAGCACCGGGAAATTAATATGCATCGCGCCGGAGCGCAGAATTTCCATTTCCTCCCAGGTCCACCCGTCCAGATGCATCAGCGAACCCTGGCCGGAGATCATTCCGCCCCGCGGCAGGTTCATCACGGCGGTGATTCCGTTGGCGCGCGTTACCGGGATGTGTTCACTGGAGGGGTTCACCGCGACGAGGGTGCGAAGCTGCGGATTGAAATCGCCAAGTTCGGCGAGATCGGTGGTTTCTTTGACGGAATCGATCTCGATCATTCCCACTTCCGAGCCGGAGTCGATCATACCGGGATAAACGTGCATCGACTTCCCTTCGATGATCCGGATTCCCTTGGGCGCGGAAAGCTTCGCTCCGACGCCTATGATCTTTCCGTCCCGCACCAGGATGGATCCATTTGGAATGTCCTGTCCCGATACCGTGTGAACGGTGACGCCGCGAAGCAGAAAGCTGTCGTCCACGCCGGCAGCAAGCGGGAGAGAGGCTAGCAATATCAGGGCGAGCGATTTCATAAAGGTTTCCGGGCAGGCGATTGCTTTCGTTGCTGCTTCTGGCGCTCCAGCAGTGTCTTTTTCGTGGCTTCGCGCTCCGGCCGCGCGGCTAGATCGGCGTCACGATCGAAATATATTTCGCCATCGATAAACACCTTCTGCACCTTGGCGAAATTGGACAGCGGGTGCTTATCAAAGAGTGCCAGGTCCGCATCTTTTCCAGCTTCGATGGAGCCGACCTTCTTGTCGATATCCAACTGTTTGGCCGGATTGATGGTGATCAACGACAGGGCTTCGTCATCGGTGAGTCCGCCGTATTTCTGGGTTTTCGCCGCTTCCGTATTGAGATGGCGCATCAGTTCGTCGGAATCGGAATTGATGGAAACAAGCACTCCTTTCCGGACCATGATGGCGGCGTTGTAGGGTGTGGCATCGAACGCTTCCACCTTGTAGGCCCACCAATCGGAGAACGTGGAAGCACCGGCGCCGTGCTGTTGAATCTCCTTCGCCACTTTGTAACCTTCGAGCACATGCTGCAGTGTCTTGATCCGGAAGTGGAACTCTTCGGCTACGCGGAGCAGCATCAGAATTTCGTCGGCGCGGTAGCAGTGGGCATGCACCAGGCGCTTGCCTTCCAGCACCTCCATCAGCGGCTCCAACTTCAGATCGCGGCGCGGGGGAAGCGGCGATTCGCCCTTCGCCACCTGGGCAGCGTAGGCTTTCCACTGGCTGTGATACCGCTGAGCCTCGGTGAAAGCCTCGCGAATCACATCCTCCACACCCATGCGAGTGGCGGGGTAGCGGAGGGGAACAGCTCCATTAGGTGCGGCGATGTTGCCCCGGCGCTTCGGGTTCTCACCGAGCGCGAACTTGATTCCAGGCTTGGCGTCTTTGAAGATCATCTCGCCGGCGCTCTTGCCCCAGCGCATCTTGATTACCGAGCACTTTCCTCCGATGGAATTTGCGCTGCCATGGAGGATATTCGCAGTGGTTACGCCGCCGGCCACGGCCCGGTAGATGGCGATGTCTTCCGGGTTCAAGACGTCTTCGATGGCAACCATGGAGGACACCGAAACGCTGGACTCATTGATGCTGTCCGCGGCCGCGTGCGAATGGCAATCGATGATGCCGGGCATCAGATACTGTCCGCTGGCGTCGATTACCTTCGCATCGGCGGGAACCAGGATCTTCTCTCCCACCTCCACGATTTTTCCATCGCGCATCAGCACGGAGCCCTTGAATGTTCCTTTGGTAATGGTGAGGATGGTGGCGTTTTGAATGACAATGGGGCCCGCTGCCAACACTGGAATCGCCAGCAGAATTGCCGCCGCTAATCCGGTTCGGGATCGATTCATTAATTTGTCTCCTCAGTGGGTGCCGGTGCGGCCTCCGGTACAGGCTGGAACTTCACGCCATCGATGACGACGTATTGAATCTTGGTATTGGTCTCAAAAAGATTGCCCTTGGTCACCACCAGGTTTGCAATCTTTCCCTTCTCAATGCTGCCCAGGCGGTCGGCAACGCCGAAGATCTCCGCGGTGCTGAGAGTGAAGGCTCGAATCGCATCGTCGTCCGAGAGTCCGGCGTCGATAGCGCGTTTGACTGCCTTGGCGATGTCGGCGGGCTTTTCAATTCCATCGGAGTAGAAGCCGAATTTCACCTTCGCGGCGGCGAGAGCCTTGGGGGTGGACGGGGCTTCGTCGCGGAGTTGCAACGTCTCTAGCGTCTCGGGAGCCTCAGGGTCGGCATCGCGGCGGCGTTCGGGCCATTTCAGGCTGACCAGAACCGGCACGCCGGCCTTTGCGATACGGGCAGCGGCGGTGTAGCCTCTGGGAACGCCGTATAGGACAGGCGAGATTTTGAGTTCGGCGGCGAAGTGGATCATGCGGTCGATGTCCACTGTCCGCGAGGCGGGCAGCAGAACACGGGGCGATTCCATGACGCCCTCGAGCGCACGGTCATACTCCGGGCGGCTGACACCGGACGGATTGCGCGCGTACATTTCCTTCGCCAGCCGGTAGTGATCGGCATCGATGTAGATCTGGCGAATGTAGGCGAATACGCCAAGCAGCGAGCCGGGGTATCCGCTGAAACCGGAGAAAGCGAGGCTGACATACTGGCCGGCGGGCGATGTGATCAGCATCTGTCCGGGCTTGTTGCCGGCGAGGTTGACGACTGCGCCCTGGCCGGCGAAAATGCCGCGCGTCGGGAAAGTAATGGAGGTGGTGAACCCGGCGCTTCGCGCTGTTTCCAGGCGTTTGTCGGAGGGCCTCACCAGATCGGCGGCCCGCAGCCAACTGGTCGTCGAAGGGCGGTCTTCAGGTCCGCGTGCGGGTGCGCCGGTGTTTGTCGTGGCCGCTCCGCCTCCAGCCCCACCTCCAGTCCGCCGCCCCCCGCCGCCCCCGATGGCGGACGAATCCGTGATGCCGAGCGTGCTGAGGCCGTTAATCAGGCCGGGGTAGACGGTGAGACCCTCCCCTTCAATGACCCAGGCGTCGGCAGGGATGGGCGCGTTCTCCCCTACCGCTTCAATCAGGCCATTCCGCATCACGATATTGGCGCGAGGAAGAATGGGGCCGCTGACGGTGACGACGCGGGCATTCGTGATCGCCATGGCGGAGGGAACCTCGGCGCGAATTGCCATCACGCCGGACACGCTGAGGACGAGACTGCAAATAGCCTTCTTCATGACGGTATCGTTATTATAGAAACTCCTTACTGAGATGCAAGCGAAAACGATGCAGGATAAAACACAAGTGCGCTACAAAGACGCGGGCGTCAACATCGACGAGGCCAACAAGGCCGTATCGCGAATCAAGATGCTGGCCCGTAAGACCATGACCCCGGCCGTGCTGACAGGGATTGGCAGCTTCGGAGCCGGCTATCAGCTTCACGGGTATAAGCAGCCGGTGCTGGTGAGTTCCGCCGACGGGGTGGGAACCAAGCTGAAAGTCGCATTCCTGACCGGCCGCCACACCACTGTTGGCGAAGACTTGGTGAACCATTGCGTGAACGACATTGCCGTTCAGGGTGCCGCCCCACTGTTTTTCCTTGATTATTTCGCAGTTGGCAAGCTGAACGCAACCGTCGCGGCCCAGGTGGTGGAAGGAATCGCCCGCGGTTGCAAGAAGAACGGGTGCGCGCTCATCGGCGGTGAGACGGCGGAGATGCCGGGTATGTACGCGGATGGCGAGTACGATCTGGCGGGGTTCATTGTGGGCGCGGTAGAGAAAAAAAACCTGCTGACAGGCAAGGACATCAAGGCCGGCGACGTTCTGATCGGGCTTCCGTCTACCGGGCTGCATACCAACGGGTACTCGCTGGCCAGAAAACTTCTCTTCGAAATTGCTAAACACACTCCGGACACATATGTTCCGGAGTGGAAGTCGACCGTAGCCGAGGAACTGTTGAAAGTGCACCGCAGCTACCTGCATCCGATTCGTGAATTGATGCGGGCAAAGCTGTTGAAGGGCGCGGCGCATATTACCGGCGGAGGCATCACGGAGAACACGCCCCGGATGCTGCCGGCGGGGCTTTCGGCGTCGATTCAACTAGGATCGTGGCCCGTGCTGCCGGTGTTTGAGCATCTGCGCGAGATCGGCCGCATCCCGCAGGACGATTATTTGCGCAGCTTCAACCTTGGCGTTGGGATGATCCTGGCCGTGGACCAGGCGAAGATTGGTGCGGTGGAAATCGTCCTGAAGCGAATCCGCGAGCGTTACTACATGGTGGGCGAAGTGGTGAAGAAGAAGGCCGGGGCGAAATCGCGGGTTGTCTACCGATGACGAAGATAGGCATTCTGCTTTCGGGCAGGGGATCCAATTTCGAGGCAATCGCGGAGAGTGTCGCGGCCGGACGGATAGACGCCGGGATCGTGGTGGTGATTTCCAATCGAGCGGATGCGGCTGGGCTGGAGAGTGCGCGCGCGCGCGGGTTGAAGGCGGTTTGCCTGCCGTCGAAGGGGTTGGATCGCGCGGTTTATGACCGGTCCGTGGTGGCGGAACTACGAAAGCACGGAGTGGATCTGGTTTGTCTGGCCGGGTTCCTGCGGCTTCTTACCGGCGAGTTTGTACGCGCATTTCCGGAGCGCATCTTGAATATTCACCCCTCGCTGCTGCCGGCGTTTCCGGGTCTGGACGCGCAGCACCAGGCTTTGACTCACGGCGTAAAGGTCAGCGGGTGTACGGTGCATTTCGTGGATGAGCAACTGGATGCCGGGCCGATCGTTTTGCAGGCCACGGTCCCGGTGCTGGACGAGGACACGGTGGAGTCGTTGTCCGCCCGCATTCTTGTGGAGGAGCACCGGATTTACACCGAGGCGATTCAGGTGGTGGCGACGGGGAAGTATCGGATCGAGGGGCGGCGGGTGCTGCTGGGCTAGCGCTATTTTGTTGCAAAAAATAAGAGTGTGATTTCTTAGGTTTGACCTTGCAGATTCCGGTATCCGAGGAACCCGCGAGATCTTGACCTGCGCACTTGGGTCCGCAACCTCCCGGAAGCGCGTCGTGGACTGGCCGGAAACCGGATGGCGCGGGCGAAGCTGTTTGCCCGCGAGTGCGCTCCGTGTCAAGGGTGTGATGGAAGAAGCGGCCTGGGGAAAGCGACGCGATTCAGTCGCCGGGGGATCCAGGGCGGCGCTCGAAGCGCCACCTCCAGTGTCTGCCTGCCGCCACGATCACTTGTGCGGCGAACGGCAAGGTACGTTCTCCTGGCGTGTTAAATTCCACACCCATCGAACCGCAACCGGGACCAATGGAGTGGAACTCACCGAAACCTGTCGACTGGCCGTCGATCAATGCTTCAGTGCTTCCAGTGCGGCTCGTACACCCGCTCCATAGGCAGGGTCGGCTTTGGTGCAGTTTTCGATGTGACGCAATTGAATCTCGCCCGGTGCGCCGCCGACTGATCTTGCGGTGTTTTCAAACAGGACTTGCTGCTGTGCAGGCGTCATCAAACGAAACAGGGCGCCCGGTTGCGAGTAATAATCCCCGTCCTCGCGGTGATTCCAGCGGTCGGCGGCGCCAGTGACGGCGAGTGGCGGCTCACGAAACTCGGGCTGCTCCTGCCACTGCCCGTAGCTGTTGGGTTCGTAGCCGAGGGTGGCGCCGTGGTTTCCATCCACTCTCATCGCGCCGTCGCGGTGATAGCTGTGAACCGGGCAGCGGGGCGCGTTGACTGGAATCTGTGCATGGTTGACGCCCAACCGGTAACGCTGTGCATCGCCGTAAGAGAACAGGCGGCCCTGCAACATCTTGTCCGGCGAGAAGCCGATGCCGGGCACTACGTTGGCCGGGTTAAAGGCAGCCTGCTCAACGTCAGCGTGATAATTGTCCGGGTTGCGGTTGAGTTCCATCACGCCAACCTCGATGAGCGGGTAGTCTTTGTGCGGCCACACCTTAGTCAGATCGAAGGGATGATAGGGTACGGTTGCGGCTTCCATCTCCGGCATGATCTGTACGAACAGCTTCCAGCGCGGGAAGTCTCCTTTCTCAATCGACTCGAAAAGGTCACGCTGGTGGGTCTCACGGTCTTTGGCAATGAGAGCGGCAGACTCGGCATCGGTAAGGTTCTTGATGCCCTGTTGGGTCTTAAAGGTGAATTTCACCCAATAGCGTTCTTGCTTCGCGTTGATGAAACTGAAGGTATGCGATCCGAAGCCATTCATGTGGCGATAGCTGGCAGGTATACCGCGATCACTCATGACGATTGTGACTTGGTGGAGGGCCTCGGGCAACGAGGTCCAGAAATCCCAGTTGTTCTGCGCACTACGCATGTTGGTGCGCGGATCGCGCTTTACAGCGTGGTTGAGGTCCGGAAACTTGAGCGGGTCGCGTAGAAAGAAGACCGGCGTGTTGTTGCCGACCAGATCCCAGTTGCCCTCTTCGGTGTAGAACTTCATGGCAAAGCCACGGATGTCGCGCTCGGCATCCGCCGCACCGCGTTCGCCGGCAACGGTGGAAAAGCGCAGGAACATATCGGTCTTCTTGCCGATCTGGGAGAATATCCTGGCACGCGTGTAACCGGTGATATCGTGGGTAACGGTGAAAGTGCCGAAGGCGGCGGAACCCTTTGCGTGCATGCGCCGTTCCGGGATTACCTCGCGGTCAAAGTGGGCCAGCTTTTCAAGGAACCAGACGTCTTGAAGCATAGCGGGGCCGCGTGACCCGGCGGTCATCGTATTCTGATTGTCTACAACAGGTGCACCCGCAACCGTGGTGAGCTTCTTCTTCATAATCTCTCCTTTTGACGACGATACCAGGATATCAACTTGCTTCGCGCGCCGGTTATACTTCAACTCTGCTTCGCGCGCCCTCACCTACGCACCGCCATGCCACGATGCATTGCGCGATGAAACGGACTTCAATCTGAATCAAACTGCGTTCGGCTGCAAGAATCTGCGTGGAAGCGGCCATTGTTATCCGCCAGATCGAGTTCACCCACTCTCGCTGCACTACTTTACGCAGCTCCGTCCGCTGGCGCTGCCTGCTGGCTATTTGAACAACGACAGATCAATCGATTCGCCCATCGCCTTGTATCCCGCATCGCTGGGATGCAGCCGATCTCCGCCGTCATAGGCGGCTAAAATACGATCCGGATTCTTCGGATCGCGCACGGCCTTTTCAAAATCGATCACGCCGTCAAACGCTTTGCCGTTGCGGATCCATGCATTCACCGCCTTGCGCTTCACTTCCTTTTCCGGTGTGAAATAGCCTGGGAATACCGTGCCTTCAAACGGGGTGATAGTCGCGCCGAAAACCTTGATGCCCTTTTCGTGCGCGCGTTCAATCATTTGCTTCATGCCCGCGATCAGGTCGTCCGAACTGACGGTTTCCGATTCCGGAGCCGACGTGCCGGCGTGACCCAGATCGTTGATGCCTTCGAGAATGATCAAGTACTTGACGCCGGGCTGCGCCAGAACATCGCTCTCGAAACGGGCCAGCGCATTGACGCCGAATCGGACATTGGCGATTGCGTCGTGGAGGATGCGATTGCCACCGATACCGGCATCGACGACGCCGATCTTCTTGCCCTTGCGCTGAGCCTGCAGCCGGTCCGACAGCACGTTCGGCCAGCGGAGATTGGCGTCCACGGTGGAGCGGGCGCCGTCGGTGATGGAGTCGCCGAAAGCCACCACGGCCGCGGCGGATTCAGGTGCCATAACGTCCACGCCGGTTAGAAAAATCCAGGACGTGATGGTGGCGGGTTCCTTTATGGACGCTGCGCCGGTTTGATCGCCCGCGCCGGTGTATGACGTTTGTTGTGCGGAATAGTGGATGCCTGCGCCTGTGGTTACTTTCGGGATAAAGATGCTGATGGCCAGATCCCCTGACGCGGGTACGTCCAGCTTCACGGGGTCACTCAGGACCATAGCGTTCGCCGGGATCGAGACACTGGGGCGTCCGCTGAACGTGAGCACGCGATCCGACCCGGCGGTGATTTCAGCGCCCTTGGCGCGCAGCGCGATGTGCGCGGCGCCGATGTCCACGGTCTGCTTTCCATAGGCGTTTGAAAGCCGGACGCGGACCGTATTGCCGCCGATGCTGGTATGTACAATTTCGCGCAGTGTTTGATTTTCGAACTGCAGCTTCCCTGTGCGGATTTCCGCTTCCGTGGCGAGTTGCGGCGCGGGGCTTGCTCCCCAGGTTGCTACCCAATGAGATTTCTCGGCGGCGCCAGCGATTGAGGCGAAGGCCAGAGCGAGGAAGACGGCTATTCTTGTTTTCATGTTTTGGTGGGTCCTCGAATATCTTATCGCGGATGCGGCCGAAACTTTCGATGCGGTGCGGCGGGGTACCGTGCCGTAAGTCCGAACCGCCAAATTCGATAACCAGAAGAGCAGAGCCAGAAAATAGCGAAACGGGGCCGCGTCCCCAGAAACCATGGGTTGCCGCGACCTCTCCGGCTCATGCCTTGACTAAGAGCGGTGTTACCGCCTCTGGCGTAAGGGCTCGAACCGGAGATCTGCGAAACCCTTTCGGGTCTCGCGTCACGATGCACTCACAACCCGCCAATCGCGCGGCGGCTGCGGTCACCGCATCCTCAAAGTCGGAAAGAGGCAATTGCAGCGCCTCTTGAACGACCGCGCCATTGACCGTAGCTACTCCAAAGACGCTCAGGATCGCCGAGACGATCCGCTTCGCTTTGATGTTACCCATTTCTTTTCGGACCAAATAGTGGATTGTCGTCACCGCGTGAGCGGCCAGCATCCCTTCCGAGATGCCTGTCTCGACGGCCGACCAAGCCGCCGCGCTTGCCTCCACATAAGGTTGCCGATCAAGCAGAACGTCCAGGACGACATTGGTATCGAAGAGGATTCTTTTCATCGATATTTCGCCGTCAGATGCTTCCGGTACTCGTCGATGTCCGCACTCTTTAGAACTCCCCGGAGCGAACGCAGAATCGGGGCAGCGCCTGTGACCGGAGAAGGCGGCTCAGCAACCGCAGTGAGGTAGCCTTCCACCATCTTCGATACGGAGACGCCTCGCAGTTTCGCGTATTGCTTCGCGCGCGAAACCACGCGGTTGTCCACGCTCAAGGTGAGCTTTGCCATATACGTATAATATCAGAAACCTGATACGTATCAATTCCGCAATCGCTCGGGCTAGCGTCTTTGTTGGCAATGGGGTTGAGGTTGGCTGCTCAATCTGGACGCAGTTAGAACTCTCGCGGCGCCAAACTCGATGCGCACCAACAGATAAGCCCTTTTCCGGATCAACGGGTCGCGCCGTCAACCGGGAAATCCGTCCAATCCGCGCACCCAGCCGGGAAGTGCATCGTGCCCGTCAATTAAGAGCCGTAACTTTCCGATTAGGCCAGCAGCCATTCCTTGCCAATTTTCATGAGTAGCCCATCGGCGGTAGCCCATGGTAATCGTATTCCGCGTTGCCGGAATGATAAGATGTGGCGGCGGGGATCGGTCGAAGAGATCAATTCCAATTCCTCAAACCGTTGCCAGACCCAGAGAGTTCCATGAAACTCCAGATCGTAGCGGGCGGCCAACTCGCGGCTCCACGGATCATCAACAATCACCGTTGCGCCTGATTGAGACACTTGCGCAACTGCCTCGACTTCGCCGCGATCCTGTGGTCCCTTTCGACGTCGTTCTGCACGAAGGAAATCAATGGAGCCCTGTTCATAACCATCGCAGCGTTGGGAAAACGCATACTCATCAAACACGAATTGCAGCCGGTCCTTGGTGGCTCGACGCTTGAAGTGATCCTCTCGGACAGTGTTCGGAACCAGGGCAATTGAAAAGAGCACGCTGAGCTGGGGGACGAGACTTAGGAGCCGTTAAATAATAATCTGTACAATACGAGAGGTGTACAGGGGTTTAGCTGACGGAGTGGAACGGGGCGAAAGCGTGTAGTTCCAATCGGGATGCGTTCTGTGACGCGTGAGGTGTAGTTGGTCCATGTCCTTCTTGGATAGTTCAACGCCTGTCTCATATTGATTGGTGTCCAGAATTGCCTTGACCTTCAGTCCGGTCTTCGTGCGGGTTTCACCGATCAAGTTGACTACCGTTTCGAAGTTGATCAATGGCTTGCCCTTCCAGTTCAGGCTGATGGACGAGAATAGACGATGTTCGATCTTGTTCCACTTGCTGGTTCCCGGCGGATAGTGGGTGGCACACCGTGATCGGCATGCCGATCTCCTCGCTCAATCCCTGAAGTTGCACCTTCCATCCCCGTTGCCGACTGCCGTTCCCACCGCCACTGTTAGCGCAGATCAGGAGCCGTCCCGCTTCGCGGTAGTGCCTCCTGCCATCCATACGCCATCACCGCCGGATACTCTCGACGGCGAATTCCGCCGTTTCATGGGTGACACCCACGTTGACCACTGCCCGATTGGGTGCGATGTCGTAAGCGCCGTAAGGGATCGCCTTGCCTTCCGCCTGACTTGAAAAATCGTAGACTAACACCTCATCCGGCTTTCTTGCGGCATCCACCGCCGGCCCCATTTTTAGAGGCTCCCACCAGTTCCTTCTTCTTCGAGTCCACGGAAATCACGGGATCACCGGTGCGCCGGAACGACTTCAGTTGCCGGTTCAGGCAGCGGAACTGTGCGTCCCGATCAGGATGCCGCGGACCTTCCCGGGTCTTCACGTTGGCTTGCAGCGTGTATCCCATCTCCGCCAGGCATCGCGCTACCGTGACGTTGCTAACAGAATGGCCGCCGCGGAGTTCGCTGAGCCCGCTGCTAATCGTTACGCGCGACATCCCGTTAGCTTTGACAGACGGCTGGTCCCGCCTCTGCTCATCTCCAGTGCCTTCCCGGCCACGAACAGTCGCGCCTGATACGCATTCAGGGTACTCAATACCCAAACCAGCAACGCTCGGAGGGCGAGGGTAACACCTTGGTCCGTTTTGCACAGTTCCTCACTACGTAAAACATATATTAACTATGCTGTTTTGTAGAGACTGTTGTTGAACGGATTTTAAGTGTAGCTGGTAACACCACCATGTGACTCACGGCACCTCATTGCAGGCTTAAAATAGCAATCGCGACTGGAGTGGCGTGCGATCGAATGGGGTGCCTGTAGCAACTACGGCCGTGG
>JANYCV010000254.1 GCA_025360145.1 Acidobacteriaceae bacterium | reverse complement strand
CGATGGAGCATTGGCACCAAGCCGCTCGGCACGCCGCCCAGCGAGCTGGACTTCAACATCTGGCTCGGTCCGGCGGCGGAGCAACCGTTTCATGCCAACCTCGTGCCCTACAACTGGCACTGGTTTTGGGACACCGGGAATGGCGATATCGGCAATCAAGGGGTCCATGAAATGGACGTCGCCCGCTGGGGCTTGGGCAAGGACATGCCGAAATCCGTGGTGTCGAGCGGTGGAAAATACGCTTACACCGACGACCAGGAGACGCCCAACACGCAGATCGCAACGTTCGACTACGGCGACAGCGAGATTATGTTTGAGGTCCGCGGTTTGATCACTGGAGACGAGGGTGGTCTGAAAGTTCGGGGGAACAATACCATCGGCAATCTGTTCTACGGCAGCGAGGGCTATATGGCCGTCGATGGCGACGGGTTCCAGGTCTATAAAGGTGAGAAACGCGATCTGATCATGGATCAGAAGAAAGACGCTGGAGACACCGGCCCTCATATGGCGAATTTCTTGAAGGCCGTGAAGAGCCGGAACTATCAGGACCTCAATGCCGACGTGCAAATCGGAGTGACGTCAGCCAATCTGTGCCATCTGGCCAACATTAGCTACAGGCTGGGCCGGAAGCTCGGGTTCGATCCCTCCGCGGGCCGGTTCTCAAGCGATGCGGAAGCGAACAAAATGCTGACGCGAGAGTACCGTGCACCGTACGTGGTGACGGATAAGGTTTAGCCGCGATTCAACCACAGGTGGCTGGGCGTGAGGCGGTGGGTTCTTGTGGGCATAGGCGTTAAAATAAGCTGTCGCATCGCTCTCGATCAAAGTGCATTCCTCACAGGCGTTGCCGGCGTTCCTGACCGTCTGAACTTCTCCTGATAGCCGACAAAACGTCCAAGTGGAGCGGCGAAATTCAAGTGAGCGGGTCCTGTCGCGAGCCAATTTCTTTTGAAGATGAGAATGTATTTCACTAACGGACCCCGTGGGAATGCCGTTCGACTGGGGATACATGCAGCGCCCCCTATCTTCAGCCGATAATAAAACGGTAGACTTCAATGGCGGAGCGCAAATGTCCGAGCTTGTCACAATACCGATTTCCATTTTCGAATTCGCGGTTGATTACGAGCGCCCGGAGTTCCATCTATTGATGGATCGTGCCGTGATCATTCAGGGCATCTTTGATGCATTGAAGCAGTGGGATCCCCGCATAGACGATGTGGACGCCATCAACACAGGAAAGGCTTCCGAGCAAGGCTTCACGATCAAGCTTCCGCTGAAGCGCGTTTCGTTCTTCTTTGGACCGGCTTCATGCAAGTTTACGCGGGAGAATGTGAACTGGCAATCGGCCGAGGAAACCATCGCGATCCTCGATGCAGCCGTTTCGGCTCTGATCCGGTCCAGCGGCGTCGCAATGGGATCGAAGAACACCGCCATTTCCCTGCACCTTCAGCCCAAATCACTTCCTTTCATAGCTCTGCTGACCCCCTTCATCGCGCCCCAGCTGGCCGCACTGGATTTGGAACCCGTGATGACCATCGCGGCGGTCGCTAAATGGGGACATCGCAAGGTGACGATCGATGGGTCGGGGGTCCTCGCAAACGCTGTTTTCCTTCGCTTTGAGAGGGAATTCTCAAGCGCCGCCACGTACGATGAGATAGCCGGGCAGCTCAGAAAAGACGAAGAGGATTTGTTCAAAACCTTGGGAGTGGAAGAGGACCTAGCGTGAACGCATATTCGGAAGTTCAAAGCTCGGGCACTCATTGGCCCGAGCCCAGGCAACGCGCCCCGATCTTAGAGGGCCTTGAGAAGCAGTGGGCGGAATTCGCCGCCCAGGATGAAGCGATCCTGAGCGAGGTGCGCAAGAACTACGTCCTTCCGGCAGATTCATCGGTGCTGAACTTTTTGACCGAACACCGGACGATCCCCCAAATCCTTTTGGATGCTGTGCCACAGCTAAAGGCGTGCTTCGGTGCCGACGTCGTTTTCAATTTGCGGGCGCCGATTGACGAGTCTGGGTCACGGATCCTCTATGCCGCCGCAATGTGGCAGGGCAAATCACAAGACGTGAGGGACGCGCTTGCGAAATTTGATAGGGACTGGTGGACGGCGCGGGCCGGGCAAGCGGCGGGTTATCTTACCTTCACCTACGAGCTGGTGTGATGGCGGACCAGCCTTTTGACTGGTCGGAATATCTGAAACTGGCGCAGGAGCTTGCTGCGCGCAAAGAAGAAGCATGTCTTCGCAGCTGTCTCAGCAGGGCGTATTACTACGTTTACAATCTTGCCCTGACCAGAGCCCAGCAAAATGGTTTCGTCTCGGTAAAGGGCGAATCGACGCACGTGCAGTTATGGCGGCTCTTTAGTAAAAGCCCCGAACCAGAATGCATCAATCTTGGCCAAATAGCGCTCCGGCTTAAGGAGAAGAGGGAGAGGGCGGACTACAAGCCGGTTTACCGCCGCATCCAAGAAGATGTAGTGCCGGTTTTAGCTGACGCTCAGGACTTCGCTGCTCGTCTGGGACGCCTGGCGGCACGTCATCCCAATCTGGGAGGCATGCGCCGGTAGGGCGTGCTCCATTAGCATTTTGTAGGAAGCACAGTATGAAAATGCGGTATCCTCTATAGCCAGACGCAATCTTCTTTGTTTCCAAGTTACAGTCGTCTTCCGAAGTTGGAAGTTTCGACTTTGCTCTCGCCTGCTTATTGGGATCGCCCCCCGGCCAGCCCGGCCGCTTACCGTCTTAAAATCCCCAATCCACCAAGGAATTCGCTGGCGCTCGGAGTCAACCTGCGGATACACCGAGCCTTACCTATCATTTCCAGGGACTGATCCCGTGAAGTCCCGTCCACTTCAACTGGACGCGTAACGCCCGATGCTTCCTTGTGGCGGACGCGCAACGCAGGTCGCCGCTCATTCGGCGGATTGCCGACGTTACGTCCAGATGGTCAGGAATCCTTGTCTGGTCAACTGCCGTGACCGGCGTTTACCAAGACTAATCGTCCGCAGGGGCCTTCGGTGCGGCGCCCCGGGATGTAGCGCGGTCCTGGTGCCGCACCGATGCGCTGCAAGGTTTGCCTTGCTCGTTGGAGTAATAGAGACTGGTAGTTTGACATGACCCTCAAATACCGCAAAATCCCGACACTACTATGCTGCCTCGCCAGGAGTCCTTGCCGGACGCTCGACCGGTTCGAGGGAGCACGGTACCAGAGACGCTTGGCCCCCGTCCGACGTCGGGATGGGCCGATCATCGTAGCGAACATTTACGCTCTTGCTGACCTGGGACACGAGTGAATGCGGATTACTCCCCTGATGTCCCCTTCATATCACTTGGCCGCGTTAACGCCCTACCCGTAGAAGTGCGAGCCACAATCTCCGGAATCCCTATTGCCAAGCAGCGATTCACTACGTCTTGCCAGTCGGGCTTATTTTAACGCCTGTGGTTCTTTTGGGGGCCCGCCTCCGCGTCTTGTTTACCAGGTTTTCGACCGGTTGATTCGGTGCATCCCGACTGTTGACCTGCGCGGACCTGCCGGTCAAAGTCCTAGCCAATCGTCCAAACCTTCTCCTATCTGTTTCCGGTTGGGCCGGATACGGAATCAGCTCTTCGATCACGCCCTGTTACTGCGCCCGGTTATACGTTTCCTTGGCGTGAATGAACGGTGCGCCGGCAGCAGCCAAACTGCTAACCAGTAGATAAAGCACCGTAATAGCTCTCATTCGTAAGGGAACTTCAACTCAAGCATCTTGTGATGCATCCCCAACAAATTAAGGCGTCATCGGCATGGGAAAAGGCTCATTGGGAGCTAATTGTCCCAGCTTTCGTACAGCGTACCGTGCGCCGGTAGCCCGTCGAAACTTTACAGCCGCTTAACTGAATGTTTACGCAGATTTACAACTAACGGTTACGTTTGCCGGATTGGGACCGTCTTGAGTACATAGGCCTTTCGCGGTTTAGCTGCGGAATCGCTCGGGGAAAGGCTGAAGATCCAGGGCATTCTACGTTCAAATTGTAAGGGAAGGTGTGTTTATGCAAACGACGCTGACAGGTTTAACTCGTGTGCTGCTCTGTACGGCAATTGCCGGCGGTGCCGCTCTTGCTCAGGATGCTGCCGCAAAATCGGTACGCGTGATCGGAGAGGTTACAGCGGCCGATGGATCTTCGTTAACAATCAAGACCGATGCCGGCACCTCCACCACCGTAGTGCTTGACCTAAAGACCGTCTTCCAGCGCATACCGCCTGGTGAAACGGATGTGACGAAGGTCACCAAAATCGAATTAAAGGATGTCGGCGTCGGGGACCGCGTGCGCACCCGAAGCCGTGTAAGTGACGACCAGAAACCTGGAGCTGCCATTTCGGTGCTTGTGATGAGCAAGGCGGATCTCGCCAAGAAACAGGAAGCCGAGAAGCTGGAGTGGCAGCGGCGGGGAGTTTCCGGAACCGTCACAGCCGTCAATCCAGATTCAAAAGTAGTGACTATGAGTGCGCGTGTCCGTGGAGAGACCAAAGCGATCATCGTCGAATCTTCCGAAAAGGCGCAATACCGGCGGTATTCGCCGGATTCCATCCGGTTTTCGGATGCCAAGCCGAGTGCATTCGCCGATTTAAAGGTTGGGGATCAAATGCGCGTCCTTGGAGAGAAGAATGAGGACGGAACACGCATCAAGCCGGAGATGGTTGTTTCAGGGTCTTTCCATAACATTGCAGGAACGGTGATCACGGTTGATGCCGCTTCCGGCGAGATCAAGATCAGCAATCTGCAAACCAAGAAGCCGGTCATCGTGAAGGTGAATGCCGATTCCACGTTGAAGCGAGTGCCGCAGGAAATGGGTTTCGTGCTGGCTCGAATGGCGCAGGGTGGTAATACCGTGACTGCACCAGGAGGTATGTCTGGAGTAGAGCATGGTCCAGGTGGACCAGATGCGCCACATGGCGGAACGCCGGCAGGGGCTTCCAGTGATCACCCCCGGGTGCCTCAAAGCGCGGCTGGTGGTCCGGGCGGCCATCCAGGTGCGGGAATGGCGCCGGGAGGCCGGACGGGCGGTTGGGTTGGCCACGGCGGCGATTTTTCTCAGATGGTGGAGCGGATGCCGGTTTTCAGCCTCTCTGAACTCAAACCCGGCGACGCCATCATCGTTGCCAGTTCAGTGGGGCCCGATCCGGGCCGCGTAACCGCCATCACTCTTTTAGCCGGCGTAGAAGCGCTGCTCACCGCTCCTGCCGGGCAGACGAACCGCCAGTTGAATGCATCCTGGAACTTCGATATAAACATCGTCCCCTAAACGAAAAGACAAATTTTGAAAAGGAATTTACGAATGCTTTTACTGCGCCAGCCTTACTTGAGAACGCTATCGATGTTGTATATGCTGCTAATGGCCAATGCGGCATTTGCGCAAAACGTTGGCACGATTCAAGGCACCGTTACCGACGACACGGGAGCCATCATTCCCGGTGCCACTGTGTCCGCGGTGAACTCACGCGGCATCCCGAAAACTGCGGGAACGAACGAGAACGGGGCCTATACCATCAACGGGCTCGCTCCTGGCGTCTATACCATCCGGATCACAACGACCGGGTTCGCGCCGTTTGACAAGCCTGGAGTCGAAATTACCTCCGGCAGACCCGTCACGCTGGACGCGCCTCTCAAGGTAGCTCTGGCTAAGCAAGAAGTCACGGTGAAGGGTGAGCAGATGAATGCCGTTTCCACGGATCCCAGCGCCAATGCCGGTGCTCTGATTCTGCGCGGCGAAGATCTGGAGGCTTTGTCCGACGATCCGGACGATCTGGCGGCTGACCTGCAAGCGTTGGCCGGTCCCTCAGCCGGGCCCAATGGCGGACAGATTTTTATCGACGGCTTTTCCGGCGCGCAGCTTCCGCCTAAGTCTTCGATTCGCGAGATCCGGATCAATTCGAATCCTTTCTCATCTGAATACGACAGGCTCGGCTTCGGCCGCATCGAGATCTTCACCAAACCCGGCACCGATAAGTTTCACGGCTCGGGATCGTTCGGCTTTAGCGATGGTGTCTTCAACTCGCGCAATCCTTTTGCGCCGAATAAACCGAGCTTCCAGCAGCGGCAGTACGGCGGGAACATCGGTGGCCCGTTGAGCAAAAAAAGTTCCTTCTTTCTCGATATCGAACGCCGCGAAGTAGACGATAACGCGGTAATCAACGCGACGATTCTGGACGATAACTTGAACATCACCCCGTATAGTCAATCCGTGGTGACGCCTCATCGCCGCCTGAATATTAACCCCCGCATCGACTACGCGATTAATGCGAACAACACCATCGTTGGCCGCTATGGATTTTTGGATTCCTCGAACCAGACTTCCGGGATCGGCGATCTCTCGCTTCTCTCCCGTGGCGTCGATACCGGGATGAAGGAGCACACCGTTCAGATCACTGAAACTGCTGTTCTGAGCCCCAAGGCTATCAACGAACTTCGCTTTCAATACCTGCATATTGCGAACGGCCAAACCGCGCAGAACCTGACTCCCAGCATCAACGTCGGCGGCGCATTCAATGGCGGTGGATCGCAGGTTGGCCTGTCGAATACCGGATCAAATCATTTCGAAGTGACCAATATTGTCTCCATGGCGCATGGCACCCATGCGTTCAAGTTCGGCGGCCGCGTGCGAACGGTGACCAACGATAGTAATTCTCCCCAGAACTTCGGCGGCTCTTACGTCTTTGGCGGCGGTCAGGGCGTGCAACTCGATTCGAATAACCAGATTGTTAGCGACGCCTCCGGCAATCCGGTAATTCTTCAGCTCTCATCCATTGAACGGTACCGGCGAACGCTTTTCTTCCAGAGGCAGGGCGTCCCTGCGGCGAATATTCGAAACCTTTACGGAGGCGGCGCCAACCAATTCTCCATTTCCGGGGGGAACCCGCTGGCCGAGGTAGGTCAGGTAGATCTTGGCGTGTTCGCGCAGGATGACTGGCGGGTAAAGCCAAACCTGACGCTGAGCCTGGGCTTGCGTTACGAGACTCAGACGAACATTCATGACTGGGCCGACTTCGCGCCTCGATTTGGATTCGCATACGCTCCCGGATCAAAGGGCGGGAAAGCGGGCAAGACAGTCATTCGTGGCGGCTTCGGTATGTTCTACGACCGGATTTCAGAGAGCCTTACGCTTTCGACCATCCGAAATAATGGAATTCGCCAGCAGCAATACCTCGTAAACAAGCCGGACTTCTTCCCCCGGATTCCGTCCACGGACGAACTCCAGGCTCTGAAGCTAGGCCAGACGATCAGGCAGTTTGAGGGTGACCTGCGGGCTCCCTATGTCATGCAGACCGCCATCGGCGTCGAGCGGCAGCTTCCAAACAACACGACGATTGCGGTTACCTATACCCGCTCGCACGCTCTGCATGTGTTACGGTCACGCAACATCACGGCGCCTCTGCCAGGCTCGGGCGGCGTCCCTACAAACACGAACACTTACCAGTATGAATCGAACGGGCGGATGAATCAGAATCAGATGATTGTGAACCTCAATAGCCGCATCAATCCGAAGATTTCCATCTTCACTTTCTATGTTCTCAATAGTGCTAAGAGCGACACGGACGGGGCGGGTTCGTTCCCTTCCAATCAGTACGACACTCGTTCCGAATATGGACGCTCTTCAATTGATGTGAGGAATAGATTCGTTCTGGGTGGATCGGTTGTGGCGCCTTGGAACCTGCGTTTTAGCCCGTTCGTCATTGCCAGCTCCGGCTCGCCTTTCAATATTACGACGGGCTCCGATGTGAACGGAGATTCACTCTACACAGACAGGCCGTCGTTCGCGACCTCTTCCTCCATCCGTCCGATCACGACACAGTTTGGAGTGTTTGACGCTTCGCCGGGACCAAACGCAGTGATCATTCCGCGTAACTATGGCGATGGCCCGGGCCAATTTACTGTCAACTTGCGCGTAGGGCGCACTTGGGGATTTGGTGAGAAAACGAGCAGTGCGGCCGGCATGACCGGCGGCGACGGCGGTGGCGGTGGTCCGCGTGGCGGCGGTGACCACGGTGGCCACGGTGGCCCAGGCGGTGGCGGTGGCGGAATGCGGATGGGGGGCGGCGGAATGCGCGGTGGAATGGATGGCGGCAACAGCGGGAAACGCTACAATCTGACGCTCTCCTTGTCGGCGCGCAATCTTCTGAACCACCTAAACCCCGGTTCGCCGATTGGAGACCTCAGTTCGCCGAGGTTTGGCACATCGAACTCAATCGCCGGCGGCGGCTTTGGCGGCCCGGGCGGCGGTGGCGGCCAGGGCGGCGGTGGTGGTGGTGGCGGTGGCGGCGCTGCCAACAACCGTCGGTTAGAACTGCAACTTCGATTCTCGTTCTAACGCTAGGGTAGTGTCTACGATTTAGCTGGACAGGCCGGATATTGCGGTTCACCCCAAAATCCGCGTTCATCAGCGGCTAACAATGGGCGGCGCATAAGTAATGACCGCTGATGAACGCCGATGAACGCGGATTCTTCGATTCGCTGACCGAGCGCGTGCCCGGCTATGGACTGGATCTAGAAACAACTTGGCAAGTGCACCTCTTTCTCGTTCTAACGCTAGGCGATGTGGTCGTAACCAACCAGAGTTAGAAATTCCGTGAACTCCGGCTTGGTGATCATCGATTCAAAAAGCTGCGAAGCAAGCGCAATCCCGGGCTTGTCTCGCAGCTTTTCCGTTTCAAGGGCAATCAGATCCCGCACCAGATCTACCGTAACCGTCCGGCCGTCGTTCAGCTTCGCTCCGTGCCTGACCCACTGCCATACCTGCGAGCGGGAAATCTCCGCGGTGGCTGCATCCTCCATCAGGTTGTAGATGGGCACAGCTCCGTTGCCTTTCAGCCAAGCGGCCATGTACTGAATTCCCACGTCGATATTCAAACGCAATCCCTGCTCGGTGATCTCACCATCCGGAACTTTCAGCAGATCTTCCGCGGTCACATGAACGTCGAGCCGTTTGTTGTCGATCTGATTAGGCCCCTTCATATATTCATCGAACACTTCTTTGGCTACCGGAACCAGTGCCGGATGCGCAAGCCACGTTCCGTCGTGCCCCGCCTTGACCTCGCGCAGCTTGTCCTGGCGAACTTTGTCGAATGCCTTTTCGTTCGCTTCCGGATCGCCCTTAATCGGAATCTGCGCGGCCATTCCACCCATCGCATGAATTCCGCGCCGGTGACACGTCTTGATCAGCAGCCGCACGTAGGAATCCAGAAAGTGCCGGTCCATCGAAACCAGCGCGCGGTTCGGCAGCATGAAATCGGGCCGGCTGCTGAACTTCTTGATGAAGCTGAAAATATAGTCCCAACGGCCGCAGTTCAAGCCCGCCGAATGGTCGCGCAATTCGTAGAGGATCTCGTCCATTTCAAAGGCGGCGAGAATTGTCTCAATCAACACGGTGGCGCGAACGGAGCCTCGCGGCACACCAAGTTCGTCCTGCGCGAAGTTGAAGACGTCGTTCCACAATCGTGCTTCCAGATGGCTCTCCAGCTTGGGCAAATAGAAGTAGGGGCCTGATCCCTTGGCCAGCAGCGCTTTGGCATTGTGAAAGAAGTACAGGCCAAAATCGAAAAGCGAACCCGAGATCGGGCTGCCGTCCACCAACACATGCTTTTCCACCAGGTGCCAGCCGCGCGGTCTCACCAGCAACGTTGCTACCTTTTCGGCCAGTTTATAGTTCTTTCCATCTGGATTGACGAACGTGATGGTTCCGTTCACCGCATCCTGCAAATTGATTTGCCCCTGAATGTTGTTGTCCCAACCCGGAGAGTTGGCGTCTTCCAGGTCGGCCATGAATACGTTGGCGCCGCAATTCAAGGCGTTGATCATCATTTTCCGGTCCACTGGCCCGGTTATCTCGGCGCGGCGGTCCAGCAGGTCTTGCGGAATGGGGGCTACCGTCCAATCGGACTCGCGGATATGCGCCGTCTCCGGAAGGAATTCCGGCAAAGCGCCGTGATCGATCTCCTTCTGGCGGGCAATGCGCCGCTCCAGCAGACCTAGGCGCCGCGCCTCAAAGTTTCTCGAAAGTTTGGTGAGGAATGTGAGCGCCTCCGGTGTTAAGATCCTCAGGTACTCAGCCGTCACGCTGGTCGTGAAAGTCAGGCCTTCTTTATTTGTGATCATTGTGCCTTCTGTATTTTATGCAATCGCGAGGTCTCAGTTACATTGAGGCCTGGCAGGACCGTCACTTCCTTGAACTTTATCATGCTGCATCGCGCTGCGCTGTTCCTTTTCATATTCGTTGGCCTTCTATCCGCCGCACCGTACACCGGCTTGGTGCGGTCGGCAAACCAGCCGATCCCCGGCGCATCCGTCACCGCTTCGCGGAACGGCAAAGTGCTGACAGTGGTTACGGGCGAGGCCGGACGCTTCCAGTTCCCAGACCTGTCTGCCGGTGAGTGGCAAATCGAAGTCCAGATGTTTGGCTTCGTTTCGCAGAAAGGAGCGGTCATCGTTGCGGCCGAGCCACTCAACAAAGATTGGACGCTGGAACTGCGCCCTCGTCCCACTGAGCGCCAGCCGATGGGTGGCCGCGGTGGATTTCAGAATCTCAGCCTGAATCAGAGTGCGAATATCGCAGAGTTGGCGACCCTGGTTGCGCCCCCGGCGGAGAATGCGGCGGCAGGCGGACCCGAGAGCGGGGATTCATTTCTGGTCTCCGGAAGCGTCAGCCGCGGCGTTCAGGAAATTCCGCAGGAAGATGTATTTGCCCGCGCACGAATGGAACAGATGCGAGTGGGGGAAGGCGGCTTGGGTGGTGGTGAGGGGGCAGCGGTCCCCGGTTTCGGTGGCGGCGGCTTCGGCGGTGGTGGACGCGGCGGCCCCGGCGGGCCTGGTGGATTCGGTGGTGGACGCGGCGGCCCCGGCGGCCCGGGCAGGCGCGGCGGTCCTGGGGGGCCTGATCAAATCGCCCGGAACGGCAACTTCGGCAACCGCATCAACCGTGGCCGCAATACCATTCGCGGAATGGTCTCCTACTCGCTGCATGATTCCGCCTTCGATGCCAGGCCTTATTCCCTCACCGGTGTGAAGGTAGACAAGGCCGCGTATTCGCAAAGCCGCTACGGCGTCTCGGTTGGTGGTCCGCTGGTCATCCCGCATTTCGTTAAAGCGGAGAAGACGTTCTTCTTCCTGAACTATTCCGGAACCAGCAGTTCCAACCCGTTCGATTCTCTCTCGACAGTGCCAACGCCGCTCGAACGTCTCGGAGATTTCTCGCAATCTCATGTGAACGGACCGGTCGTCATTTACGATCCAACCACCAAGGCGCCGTTTCCGGACAACCGGATTCCGGCCGGCCGGATCAGCCCCATTGCCGCCGGCCTCCTCAGCTATATTCCATCTCCGAATCAGGCGGCGGGAGTTCAAAATTTCAGGTACATCACTTCAGTACCCCAGAACAGCCAGAACTTGAGTTTGCGTTTGAATCAATCCGTGAGCAAGAAGGACCGCATCGATTTCGGTTTCTCGTCCCAGTTCCGCAGCGGGACAGGCGCGCAGCTTTTCGGTTTTCGCGATGCGCAGGATGGCGATGGCTTCAGCGGAAACATCGGCTGGACACACAATTTCACCAGCCGCCTGATCAACAATCTGCGCTGGACCCTTACCCGCAGCCGCAACGACACATTGCCAGCCTTCGCATACGGGCCGAATGTCGCGGCTTCGCTTGGCATTCAGGGGACGTCAAGCGATCCGATCAATTATGGACCGCCGAACCTGAGCTTCACTAATTTCGGAAGCCTCTCAGACGCCAGCCCCATACTGGTGCGGAATCAGACGTCTTCCATCGCCGACGGATTCACGATTGTGAAGGGAAGGGAGACCTTTACGCTTGGAGGCGAATTCCGCAGGGTGCAACTGAACACCCGCACCGATTCGAATGGCCGGGGCAGCTTCACCTTCAGCGGCCTGCTCACCAGCGCGTTTGACGCAAACGGCCAACCACTCCCGAATACCGGTTTCGATTTTGCGGACTTTCTCCTTGGTGCGCCGCAATCTAGTTCCATCCGCTACGGCAGCACCAGTAACTATTACCGGGGTAATGTTTATAACGCCTACTTCGTCGACGATTTCAAAGTGCGAGCGAACGTCAGCCTTAACCTGGGAATTCGCTACGAATACTTCGCGCCGCTTACCGAGAAATACAACAGGCTCTCGAACCTGGACATCGCGTCTGGCTTTACCGGAGTGGCGGTCGTTACGCCCGATGCCATTGGTCCGTACAGCGGCAAGTTCTCGAACGGATTGGTGGATCCCGATAAGAACAACGTCTCACCGCGCATTGCCGTTGCGTGGAAACCGTGGCCGAAGAAGGATCTTCTCATCCGTTCCGGATACGGCATCTACTACAACGGTTCCATCTTCAATCAGTTTCCCGCACGCCTGGCTTCACAGCCGCCGTTTGCGCAATCGTCCACGTTGACCACCAGCACCACGGTGCCGCTCACGCTGGCCACCGGATTCATCGCTCAGCCGGTGCGGCAGACCATTTTGAATACCTACGCCATTGACCGCGGGTACCTTACTGGGTACGCGCAGACCTGGAATTTGTCTGTGCAGAAGGGGCTTCCGCGATCGCTGGTGATTGAAGGTACGTATTTGGGAACCAAGGGAACGCGACTGGATATTGAGCGGTCGCCAAACCGTGCCGCGCCCGGCTCGCCGTTGTCCGCCGAAGAACGGCGCCGTATTGGCAATGCGGTCGGCTTCACTTACGAATCGGCCGAGGGCAACTCCATCTACCATTCCGGCAACATCCGGTTGACCCGCCGCTTTCGCCGCGGCGTTTCGGCGAATTTGTCCTACACCTACTCAAAGTCCATCGACAACGCTTCCACTTTCGGCGGCGGCGGTGGCGCGACGGTGGCGCAAAACGATCAGGACCTGCACGCCGAGCGCGGACTCTCCAGCTTTGACCGCCGTCATGTTTTAGCCCTCAACTACGTTCTCACTTCGCCGTTCGGCCAGGACGGTTCTTTTCACAGCGACAATGCGTTGACCAATAAGCTGCTTCAGGATTGGACCATCAGTGGAAGCGTGAATGCGGGTTCAGGCAGCCCGTTTACCGCCCGAGTGCTGGGAAACCAATCGAATTCGGGTGGTACGGGATCGGTTGGAAGTGGCCGCGCCGATGCCACCGGAGTCGCCATCGACGACGGTTCCGGCTATTTCAATCCACTGGCATTTGCCGTTCCGAAGGCCGGTTTCTTCGGAACGGCCGGGCGGAATACAATTCTTGGGCCCAGCACATTCACCACGAATATCGGCGTGTCCCGATCCTTCCGAATGGGTGACGATCGCCGGCGCCTTGAGTTTCGCGTCGATTCTTCCAACTTCGTCAATTCGGTGAATATCACAGGCATCGGCACCGTCTTGAACGCCAATAATTATGAACTGGCTACGAACGCCGCCGGCATGCGCACGGTTTCAATGTCTCTGCGATTCAGGTTCTAAACATGAAGACCAAAATTGTTTCCGCGATAGCATGCCTTTCGATGTTGGCACCGGCACAGGAGCCTCGAAAAGAGTTCACCTTCCAGTCGTCCAGCAATCT
>JANYCV010000220.1 GCA_025360145.1 Acidobacteriaceae bacterium | reverse complement strand
ACACGGCGCCAAGGAGCGGCTCGAGGGTCTGGGCGTAGTCGACGTTCGATTGCATCTCGTCGGTCGACAGTCCCGGAACCCCGACGGCGAACTTCGTCGCGCAATTGCTGGCGGGCTTCCTCGATCTCCTTCTGATGCTTCTGCTCCACTTCGACCAGCTGTTTGTGCGCCCAATGGCTATGCGCGCCCAGTGCTGCCCGGCATCGCTGCTGCGGACACACCCCCGGGCATTCCTCTACCTCGACGCCGAATCGGCCTCAAAACTCTCGCCAGTCTGGGCTACTCGACCTTAGTGCCCTTCAGCGCGCCCTGAACCGCCGTATTCATCATGTTCTCGGCCAGTTTGTGCGTCGCCTGATTCAGTACATCCACCTGAGCATGAATCAAATGGTGATCATTCACGCAGTAGATCACCTTCAGCCGGTTCATAGCGGCCGTAATCTGCGCCCGATCCTCATCCGTCAGTGTCAGCCACGCCGCATGACGCATAGCTTTCTCGGTGGCCGCCATAATTCCATCCGCCTCAATCCGGATACCCGATAGCTGCGCCGCCTGATAGTCGGCTTCCGCATGATCAATGGAAGCCTCAATCATCGCCTCCACCTGCTCATCGGTCAAACCATACGACGGCTTCACTTCCACCGTCTGTTCCTTGCCGGTTCTGGCATCCCTGGCGGTCACCGCCAAAATCCCATTCGCATCAATCAGGAACCGGACTTCGATCCTCGCGAAACCAGCCGGCATCGGATCAATGCCCTTCAAATCGAACCGCGCCAGGCTCCGGCAATCCTTCGCCAGTTCGCGCTCGCCCTGCACCACATGGATCAGCACATTCGTCTGCCGGTCCACCCCCGTCGTAAACGTCTCGCTCGCACTGGCCGGAATCGTCGAATTCCGGTGGATGATCTTCGACACCACCCCACCGTACATTTCGATGCCCAGGGAGAGCGGCGTCACATCCAGCAGCAACTGGTTTTCCACCGTGCCCGCCAGAATGCCGGCCTGAACCGCGGCGCCCAGCGCCACTACTTCGTCCGGATTGAGTTCAGTATGCGGCCGCGCCCGGAAAAGCACTTCCACCGCGCTCCGTACCAAAGGAATCCGGGTTGACCCTCCAACCAGAACAACCTCGTCAATCTGCTCAGGCGTCACGCCCGCATCCCGCATACAATCCCGGCACGGACCCAGCGTCGAGTCCACAATATCCTTTATCAGCCCATCGAACACTTCCCGCGTGATCGTGCGCCGGTACGCCTTCCCGTTCCACAGGAATTCCAGATTTACCGACGGCGTGAAGGAAAGCGCTTCCTTGGCCCGAATCACAGCCTGCCGGAGCGTCTGCACCGCCTCGCCGGACTGCGCAACGCTCTCGCCCCACTCCGACTGAATATCCTCCAGCGCAATATGAATCAGGCGGTTGTCGATGTCGTCGCCACCGAGGTGCGTATCGCCGTTCGTGGCCAGAACTTCAAAGATCCCCTCCTGCAGTTTCAGGATCGAGATATCAAAAGTGCCCCCGCCCAGGTCATAAACCGCGACGATACCTTCTTTTCGCTTATCCAGACCGTATGCCAGCGCCGCCGCGGTCGGTTCATTCACCAAACGCAGCACTTCCAGACCAGCCAAACGCCCCGCATCGCGCGTAGCCTGCCTCTGCGCATCATTGAAGTAGGCTGGCACCGTAATCACGGCTTTGGTCACCGGACCATCCAGCGCCGCTTCCGCATTTTTCTTCAACTGCCTCAGAATGAATGCGGAAATCTCCGGAGGCGTAAACGTCCTGTCACCCAGTTCCACTCGGATCACGGATTCACTGCCCTCCGCAATGCGGAAGGGAAACAGCTTCAGCTCTTCGCGAACATCCTCGACCCCGCGCCCCATCAGGCGCTTCACCGAGTAAATACTCCGCTCCGGGTGGTCGATCAGCTCCTGGCGCGCCGCGTTGCCCACAATCAACTCGTCCCGTTCACTGAGCGACACAATACTGGGGACGAGTTTCTCGCCGTCCTGGCCGGAGATAACCTCGGGCTGAGTCAAATTCATCCACGCCACAAGGCTGTTCGTGGTGCCGAGGTCTATGCCTACGACGCGGTCCGGTTGGTTATCAAACTCGATCTGGAACATTCGTTTTATCGATAAGGTTGGTTATATATTTGCGGCGATTCAGGTGTCCCCGAAGGTCCGTCAGTGCCTGCATTTCGTGGGACGCATCCCAGGCGGCTGAAACCGTGGCGATCACCTGATCCGTCTCCG
>JANYCV010000215.1 GCA_025360145.1 Acidobacteriaceae bacterium | reverse complement strand
TCGGAGGTTTTCGGCTGGGATTCAAATTTTGTGATGCCGCGAGTACAAGCCTTGTCGCTGGGCCTCCAGCGGGATCTGTTCCATCGGGTTGCCCTTGATGTGAGCTACGTGGGCAAGCTCAGCCGCCACTTGGAAGACACTGTGAATATTAACCAGGCCCGCTATATACCGGGCGTGGACGCAGCAGGGCAGCCGTTATCCACCTTGGCTAACTTCGATGCGCGCCGCATTACCGTCCCGATTACCTACCAGAAGATCAATATGATCCAATCCGGTGGAAACGCTTCCTATCATTCTTTCCAGATGACCACCAAGTACCGGACGGATCATCTTACTCTCCTCGGGGCATACACATGGTCAAAAGGTATCGATACCGGGCAATCGACCAGCGTCCAGTCAGTGGGTCACCAAAATAATCTGAATCTGAATGGTGACCGCGGCCTCTCAGACTTCCATCGGGCGCATGTGGTTCGCCTCTCCTGGGTCTACAATATGCCGAATTTTGCTTCCATGGGCGCCATCCACCATCTGGTTGGTGGATGGGAAGTATCAGGACTTACTTCTCTTATCTCGGGGGCACCTTTCAGCATCCCTACCGGGCGGGACAACGCCTTGACCGCTACCACCAACCGTGCGGACGTCGTTGGCGATCCAAGTCTGCCGGGTGGGCGCAGCCGAGGGGATCAAGTGGCAAAATACTTCAACATTGCTGCGTTCGCTCCCAATGGCGTCGGAATGTTCGGCAATGCAGGACGCAATCTGATGATTGGTCCCCGCTCCTCGAACACGGACCTCGCTTTCATCAAGAACTTCAAACTCGCCGAAAGGCTCGGAGTACAGTTCCGCGGAGAACTGTTCAACGCTTTCAACCAGGTCAACTTTGGGAATCCGGTGAATACGGTAACGGCTCCGACATTCGGCCGGCTGACTTCGGCCGCTTCGCCGCGCGTGGTGCAATTCGGCCTTAAGGTGAACTACTAGAGTCACCTTGCCTCTATCAGACTCGCTATCTTTACCGAAGTTGGCGCTGATATTATCGCGACGTTTAGGAAGGTTGCCTGATTCGTTTCTCCTGGGCGGTAATTCGCTCCATAGGCCTATTCTTTTTTGTGCCGCTGTTGGTTTCGCTCAAGAGAAATAGGCTCCCCGAGCCAAGCCTATAGTGCCCCCCCTTTATCAAGAACTTTTGTGGCCGGCAATAAGCTAATGTGCGACGGGTCTGAACTTTAAGTCGGGACGTTGTCCAGCGCAAGGGAGACGTTTATTGATTCCTCGTGAACAGGAGCGTTCAGTGACGAGCTTACGTGGATGGGCATAAATTGTCACATGTTGTTATTGAGAATCGAGGCTTTCGACTTAACCAGGTATGTGCTTGACTCACGTAGCCACTAGGGCTTGTGGTTTGGCCGTTTGGAACTTGCCGTGGATTCGCCCGGCGATTTCGTCATCTTAAAAACGGCAGTTCACGGGCCATAAACTGCGTAACCCGCTCATCGCCAAGCCGGATGCGCGAACTCAGATGTTGCGCTGAAAGGGGTTGTCCCCCGACGGTGGAGCCCGGAGCAGTTCGAACCCCCCTGCCGCTTCAATTGCTTGCCCGGCCGGGCTATGACCGGCGGCCGTTTTTAGGCTGAAACCACAGCCCTAGCCGTGTGCGCGCGTCTCGGGAAATTGTGTCGGCCGTGACAGTGGCATGGCATCCGCAACCAGCGCCAACCCGCAAAATGCCGCGGCTTGGCCACCACTTGTGGACGCTGCCCCGGGGACCACAAAAACCATCCGGCCAACGCAGGTTGAACAGGTGCTTCCGACACCTCTCCTCACTGGAGAACCGCGTGTCGAACTACCTCAGATGTAGCGGATAGTCTTCCACTCCCGGATACTGCCCATTGTGGCTACAGGACTCAAGCACATACCCGATTGCGCCTATTCACGCGTATTAGCCTGGATCGGCTCGCGCACCAGCAGCAGGTACGCCGCCGCTGAAAGAAGGCTTAGTCCAGCACTCAAAAGCAGCGCTTGCGAGAAGCTGCCGGTGCGCTGCACGATCAGCCCCGTTACTGTTGGAGCAAGCGCCCCGCCCAGATAGCCTCCAAAATTCTGAATGGAGCCCAAGGAAGCGGTGTATTGGCTGGGAGCGGCGATGGGAACCGTAGCCCACGCGGCGCTGCTGGCGATATAAATCAGGAACAGCGAAACCGAAATGAATGTGAGGACGACGGTGTTAGATTGCGCCAACACGACTCCGACAGTACAGGCGGAAAGGCCAAGCAGAGCGGAGGAGACCAGCAGTTTCCGGCCCGCGATCGGCGCCCATCCGCGCCGGGTAAGGTAGTCGCAGAGCCAACCGCCCGCTACTGCTCCAATACAGCCAAAGAAGTAAGGAATCGCGGCCACAATTCCCACCCGTGCGACGCTCATGTGACGTTCGTGCTCCAGGTAGTAGGGCAACCAACCGGTATAGAGCCAAAGCGTATAGATGGTGCCAAAGAAGCCGGCGATCATGCCCCAAGTGGTCCTGTGCGCGAAGAGTTGCTTCCATTCCGCGAAGGACGGCGGCGCGGAGGTGGTGTTCGCGTCGCCCTCTGTCAGGTACGCCACCTCGTCTGGAGTAAGGCGGACCTCTGCCGGATCGCGGTGAATGCTCCACCACACAACAGAAAGCAGCACCCCCGCAGCCCCGACGATAAAAAACATCCAGCGCCAGCTCAAAGTCAGCATGAGGAACGTGAGTAACGGAACCGCGATGAAGTTGCCAAGGGACGAGGCGGACTGCAAGAGACCGGTGGCGAACCCCCGCTGGCGAATGCCGAACCAGTCTCGCACTACTCGCGCACCGCCGGGAAACAGGGGTGCTTCGCCGACGCCCAATGCGAATCGAGCGGCCATGAAGACTCCAAAGCTTGTCACTAGACCGCCCGCCGCTTGCGCTACCGACCAACTGAAGAGTCCCAGGCCGAGCATTTTCCGCGGCCCAAAGCGATCGATCAGAGCGCCTACCGGTAGCTGAGCAAGCGCGTACGCCCACAGAAAAGCCGAAAGCAGCAAGCCCATCTTCGCGATCGGGATTCCCAGTTCGTCCTGAATCAGTTTGTTGGCTACGGACAAGGTAGCTCGATCAATATAATTCAGCTCGCCTCCGGCAACCAGGAGGACAATAGACCAACGCTGGATGGAGACGATTCGCGCAGACGGACGGACTGCTGTTCCGTCAACATTATTTTGCGGTGAGGATTCGATCACAGTCCAGAATTGTAACAGCACTGGAGCTAAGCTGTCCCGAGCCTCCGCGTCAGCCACGGCTATCCCCACCAGCGTTCGCCTTCGGCAAGGTGCGCCTTTACGACATCTGGATTCAATTCGATTCCGAGTCCGGGCTTTTCGGTGATCCGGATAAAGCCATCCTTGATGTAAGGGCCGTCCGGGATCATGAGTTGATCCATCCAGCCCCCTTTCCCGGTAACGGTTTCGCAGGCGATGAAGTCGCGAATGGAGCCGGCCCATTGGCATGTGGCCCAGGTGTGGATCTGGCTGCCGGTGTTGTGCGTCGCCATGGGCAATCCGAAGACATGGGCCATGTCGGCAATGCGCTTGGTTTCTAGAAAGCCGCCGGAGTTGCGCAGGTCCGGATGCAGAATGTCGCAGCCCTGGTTGATGATGAAGTCTTTGAAGCCCTCGCGGCGCGCCAGGTTTTCGCCGGTGCAGATCGGAACCTTCGAGCTGGCGCAGAGGCGCCGCCAGGAATCGGAATAGTCCACCGGCAGCGGGTCTTCCAGCCACACGGGGCGGATGGATTCAACGGCGTCGGCGATCTGGATCGACGTACGCAGATCGTACTCCCAGTGGTTGTGCACCATGATGTCGTGATCCCAGCCGATAGCTTCACGGCAGTTCTCATAGCCCTGCCGGAGGTTGATGAGTTCCTTCGTTGTGAGCAGGCGGTTTCCTGCATCCCGCGCCAGATCGGTCTTGGGGTCGGTATGGGGAAAGCCGAATTTGTGGCAGGTGAATCCGCTGGGGTCGGCTTTCGCTTTCTGCGCCCACTCGCGGCAGGAACTTTTGTCCAGCATGTTCCGCGGCGCTGCGTGATCGTAAACGCGCACTTTGTCGCGAAACTTGCCGCCGAGCAGCGTTGTGGTTGGCACGCCGAGAATTTTGCCGGATAGGTCCCATAGCGCCATTTCGATGCCGCTGACGGCGCGCATGAATCCGTGTGCGGAGCCGTCCGTGCGGGTACCGCTGAGGTTGCTGCTGCCCTCGCCCATGGTGGTGTAGATCAGATCGATTTCGAGCGGGTCCTTGCCGATCAACCACGGCTTCAGCGCATGGATCTGCTCTTTCACGCCGACTCCCGGAGTGCCGTACGCTTCGGCGATGCCGTAGGCGCCATCGTCGGTGACTGCCTTGACCAGGACGTAGGTGCGGTCGCCTTTCAACACCATCGTCTGCACGTCGCTGATGCGGCGCCGTTTCTTTTCCGCTGCCGCGAGCCGGTGGTATCCCGCCAGGAATGGCGCGGTAGCGGTAAGGGCTAGAAAACTGCGCCTGGATAAAGTGTTTGTGTCACGTGTCATGGTTGCGTCCTTGAACGTCGCCAGTTTATCAAACAGATCGGGCGAGGCGGTGCGGCGACACTGGCTTTGCGATGGTCCCCGGCAGCGGGTCCAGGGGGGGCGCGCGGACCCGAACGTCTGCCCATCGAGTGCCGCAATAAGAACCAGACTCCACTGTCATGAAACTCCGCGTGAACTAAACTCCGCGGGGTTGAGATACAATAATCGTGCTCTAGAGACGAGTTGATCCCACTATGCTCCGATATCTGTTGCCGTTCGTTTCTTTCTCAGCCATGGCGCTGGGCCAGGCTGTGGAGTTGACCAATCCCCGGACATCGCCGGAAGACGTTGCCGCGGGCGCGAAAACATTCCGGTCGCACTGCGCTACTTGCCACGGGATTCGTGGAGAAGGCGGTGTGGGACCGGCGTTGGCGGCTGGACGGTTCTTCCACGGCAGTTCCGACGACGCCCTGCTGAAGAATATCTCCGATGGAATTCCCGGAACCGAGATGGCCGGGCTGTTTTATTCTCCGGATCGCGTGTGGCAGATTATCGCGTACATACGGTCTCTGAACCAGAACCCTCGATCGGAGGTTCCCGGTGATATTGCGGCGGGTAACGCATTGTTTCAATCGAACGGTTGTGTGCGGTGTCATCGGGTTCAAGGCGAAGGCGGCAGGCTGGGGCCTGATCTTACGTCGATCGGGAAGTCACGCTCGGCGGAGAATCTTCGCGATTCGATTCTCAATCCCAATGCGGTGGTGCAGCCGCGGTATTGGGTGTTTGAAGGGGCGGGAAAAGACGGGACGGCGTATTCCGGGTTCCTGCTCAACGAAGATACTTACACGGTCCAGGTTCTCGATTTCGAGGAGCGACTGCGTTCCATTAACAAGAGCGGTTTGTCCAGCTACAAAGTGAAGAAAGATTCGCGAATGCCGTCGTTCCGGAAAACTTTGAACGATGGCCAGATTACGGACTTGGTGGCCTACCTATCGTCGTTGAGGCCGAAAGGTGATTCTGAATGAAACTGCGGACTGTTTTTTTGGCCGGATTAGTGGCCTGGTGTTTACCGGCCCAAGTCACCTATGAGCGATTGAAGGATGCCGCGAAGGACTCAGGGAATTGGCTGACTTACTCGGGGAATTATCAAGGCTGGCGGTATAGTCCGCTGGACCAGGTGACGCGTGCCAATGCCGGTAAATTGAAAACCAAGTGGGTCTATCAGATGTCCACCACCCACACGGTGGAGACTACGCCGCTGGTAGCGGACGGTGTGATGTATATCAGCCAGCCGCCTAGCGATGTGATTGCGCTGGATGCCGAAACAGGCCGTCAGTTCTGGCGTTACCGGCGCGTGCTGCCCGCGAAAATCAACACATGCTGCGGGCAGGTGAACCGCGGCGTGGCGCTGCTGGGGGACCGGGTGTTTGTTGGCACGGTGGACGCGCACCTTGTCGCGCTGGACGCAAAGACGGGCGAGGTTTTGTGGGATGTGCAGGTGGCCGACTACAAGACGGGCCACAGCATCACGGTGGCGCCGCTTGCCGTCAAGGACATGATCGTCTGCGGGATCAGCGGAGGCGAGTACGGCATCCGTGGATTTCTGGATGCTTACGATCCGAAGTCCGGAAAAAGGAAGTGGCGATTCTGGACCATTCCGGAACCGGGCCAACCGGGCAGCGAAAGCTGGACGGGAGACGCGTGGAAAACGGGCGGCGGCCCTACGTGGGTGACCGGGTCATATGATGTCGCGCAGAATTTGATTATCTGGGGGACCGGCAATCCATCGCCGGATTGGAATGGCGATAAGCGCCCCGGTGACAATCTGTATTCGGACAGCGCCATTGCGCTGGACGCCGATACCGGCAAGCTGAAGTGGCATTTCCAATTCGTTCCGCACGATGTACACGATTGGGACGCGGTGCAGGTTCCTGTGCTGGTGGATGACGAGTGGCAGGGCAAGCCGAGAAAATTGGTGTACTGGGCGCATCGCGGCGCATTCTACTATGTGCTGGACCGTGAGACCGGCAAGTTTCTGACCGGCAAAGCCTTTGCGAAGCAGACGTGGGCCAAGGGTTTGGATGCCAACGGGAAACCGATTCGCCTGCCGAATATCGATCCGAGTCCGGAAGGAACGTATGTGTGGCCGGGTGTGCAGGGCGCCACTAACTGGTATTCGCCGAGTTATAACCCGCTGACAAAGTATTTTTATCTGGCGGTGTGGGAGAACCGGAGCGTGTACCGGAAAGGGGATCAGGAATACAGTCCGGGTAACCGTTTCATTGGCAGCGTTCCGCTGATTGATCTGCCGGAAGAGCCGGGGCATGGCGCCATTCGCGCCTTAAATCCAAAGACCGGCGAGATGATTTGGGACTATCCGCTGCACACGAAGCCATGGGCAGGTGTGCTCTCGACGGCCGGAAAACTGGTCTTCGGCGGAAGTGACGAAGGGTACTTCTTCGCGCTGGATGCGGAAACGGGTAAAGAGGTCTGGCGGATGAATACCGGAGGCGTGATTCGTGCCAATCCCATCGCTTACATGAGCCAAGGGAAGCAACTGATCACGATTGCGGCCGGTAGTTCCATCTTCACTTTTGAACTGGGTAAGTAACGCTACGCGAACATTCGGGGATAAATATGTCACGTGATCTAGTCTTGTCTCTATATCGAAGTATGCAGCGGATGCGGCAGTTTGAACTGCGCATCCAGCAGACTTACCGCTCTGGCGTTATGCCCGGATTCATCCATCTTTACGTGGGAGAAGAAGCGGTGGCCGCGGGCGTTTGCGCGCACCTCTCGCGGGAGGATTACGTCACCAGCACGCACCGCGGGCATGGTCATGCGCTGGCAAAGGGAGTGCCCGTGAAGGAAGCGTTTGCCGAGATCTGGGGCAAGCCCACCGGCGTGAACGGAGGCCGCGGCGGCAGTATGCATATTTACGATCCTTCGTGCGGGTTCCTGGGTACGAATGGAATTGTCGCGGCCGGCATTCCCATCGCCAGCGGCGCGGCGATGGCGGCTTCCCTGCGCGGCGACGGACACGTTGCGGTAAGTTTCTTCGGCGATGGCGCGGTCAATAACTGCGCTTTTCACGAAGGCATCAATCTGGCGGCTGCTTTGATGCTACCCGTTGTGTTTGTATGCGAGAACAACCTGTATGCCACCGAGACACCGTTCCACCGGGTGACGCGGAACACGAACGTGGCCAGTCGCGCTGCCGCTTACGGCATTCCTGGAATCGGAATCGACGGCAACGATGTTCTCGAAGTACATCGCGTTGCAGGCGAGGCCATTGCGCGGGCGCGGGCTGGCGAAGGTCCAACGTTGATCGAGTGCGCGACATACCGTCCGCTGGGCCATTTCGAGGGAGATCCCGGCACCGGATATCGGCCCAAGGAAGAGATCGCCGAGTGGAAATTGCGCGATCCGATCGACCGTCTTGCCCTCGCCGCGATGCAGGCGGGGCTGGTTGCCGAAGCGGAATTGCGGGACATCGAGCGACAGGTGGAACGTGAAATCGAAGAAGCGTACGAGTTTGCCAGGTTGAGTCCGGAGGCCGATGCGGCCACCGTCACGGACTTCGTTTACGCGTAGGGATCCATATGCCGGAAGAGCGAAACATTCAATACGTCGAGGCGTCCGTGGAAGCCTTGCAGGAAGAGATGCGGCGCGATTCGTCCATCTTCTATATCGGGCAAGGCATTGGCCAGCGCGGCGGAAACTTCAAGCAGAGTAAAGGGCTGTGGGAAGAGTTCGGCGACCGGCGCGTGCGCGACATGCCGATCTCCGAGCTCGGGCAAGTCGGCATGGGCGTAGGCGCGGCCATGGCGGGTGCGCGTCCGGTGGTGGACATCGTCTTCCTCGACATGATTATGGAAGCCATGGGGCAGATCGTGGAGCAGGCGGCGACCATCCACTACACCTCTAACGGAAAGTTCAAGGTGCCGCTGGTGGTGCGTGCGGCAATGGGCAGTGCGCGGTGTACCGGCCCGCATCATTCGCGGTGCTTCTATTCCTGGTTCGCGCACATTCCCGGTCTGAAAGTGGTTTTGCCGTCGTCGGCGGCAGACGTGAAGGGGCTGATGAAGACCGCGATTCGCGACGATGGGCCGGTGATCTTCATCGAACACAAGTTTTTCTACAACAAGAAGGGGCCGGTGCCCACCGGCGAATACGCCATCCCATTCGGTGTGGCGAATGTCTGCCGGAAAGGGAAGGACGTTACGATTTTGGCCATGAGCCTGATGGTTTGGCATGCTCTGGAAGCTGCGGAGCGCCTGCAGAAAGAAGGGATTTCGGTTGAGGTCATCGATCCCAGAACGATTGTGCCGTTCGATGAACAGACTCTGCTGGAATCGGTGCGCAAGACCGGGCGGCTGCTTATTGTGGATGAAGCCCAACAATTCTGCGGCTTTTCCGCCGAGGCCGCCGCTGTTGTTTCCTCCAAGGCTTTCGATTCGTTAGACGCGCCGGTCAGCAGGCTGGGCGCGCTGCATACTCCTCATCCATTCAATCCGGTGCTGGAGGCTGCGATGTTACCTTCCGTGGACGGGATTGTGGCTGAAGTGCGGCGTCTGGTTGCGAGCTGACAGATGATCCACGACATTGTGATGCCGCAGTTGGGAATAACCATGACGGAAGGCTTCGTTCTGCGGTGGCTGAAAGCTGCGGGCGACCCGATTGAAAAGGGGGAACCGCTCTTCATTGTCCAGACCGATAAAGTGGACATGGAAGTGGAATCGACGGGCAAAGGGTTTGTGACGGAACTGCTGATTGCGGAAGAAGTGACGGTGCCTGTGGGCACGGTGATCGCGCGCGTGGGCGATTCGCGCGTGGGCAATGCGATTGTGAAGGGGCCACTCGTTAGTCCGCGGGCACGGCGGGTTGCACTGGAACTCGGGGTCGAGCTGGCTGGATTAAAAGGCTCCGGCGAATACGGTAGAATCCGCGAGGTGGACGTCCGCGGCGTGTTGGCGAGCAAGCCGGCGGCACCATCGGTTTCCGAAGATCGTAGCGCGACGGTCGCCCGGCGCCGGATTGCGGAACGGATGGAGGACAGTGCCCGCACGGTTCCTCATTTCAGCCTGCGCCGCGAAGTGGATGCAGGTCCGTTGACTTTGGTGCGCGCAGAGTTGTTGCCGGTAGTGGAGGCGCGCGAAGGAGTGCGCCTGAGCTTCAGCGACTTTCTGCTGAAGGCGCTGGCCGTGGCGCTGCGCGAGGTGCCGGGCATGAACGCTGCATGGATCGCCGATCGCGTGGAATTGCGTTCGCAGATCAACGTGGGCTTCGCCGCCCAGAGCCCGACGCGGCTGCTGGTGCCTGTGGTTACTGACGTGGATAAGCTGACGGTTTCGCAACTGGCCCGGCGTCGCGCGGAACTGGCAGGTAAGGCAAGAGACGGCAAGTTGACTGCGGATGAGATGCAGGGTGCCTCCTGCACGCTCTCCAATCTGGGTGCGTTTGGCGTCGACGATTTTGAGGCGATCATCAATCCGCCGGAGAGTTGTATCCTGGCGGCGGGACGGATTGCGCAGCGTCCGTATGTGGTGGATGGCCAACTTGTGGTTCGACACACGCTGCGATTGACGCTGACGGTGGATCACCGTGTTGCCGATGGTGTGCTGGCCGCGAAGTTTTTGAACGCTGTGGCGATGGCTATCGAGCAGCCGCTGTTGTTGCTCGCTTAGTGGCCTGCCCCGCGTAATAGTTGACAACCGGAATTCCACATTTCTGCCATCGCGATGTGTCCTTCCGTTTTCTCATGCGCTTGTCGGCAGCGCCGCGCGATTGTATTCCCGAGGTACCCGGAAAATAGCACTAACCTGGTACGTGCTCGACTCAGATAGCAAGGTAGGGCGGGCCCCCTGGCCGGCGCGGGACGCCCTCGTCCCGCTGCTGGAAGCGGGACGAAAGCCCAATTGCGCCAGCCACACGAAACCCTGTAAAACCGTACGCACTTGAGTGAAGCCCATACCCAGTAAGCGCCAATCGCCCTTTGTCCAACCCTATCCTACCTAACTAAAAAAACTCATTAACAACAATCCCCGCTGCCTCCCTATGGTTGAACTTGTTCACAATCAGCTAAATACCGATCCCGAAAGTACACCTTTCAGAATCGCTCAGGGAATAGTGACAATACTAGTAATATTCCTCGATCGGTGCTGAAGTAGCTGCAACCAGCATGAGGGCGGTCGAGTGACCCGCGCACTGAATCGTTATTCAACGTGACGAGTGCTGGTAGCCGAAGAGGGGTTATTCAGATGAAACGATCTATCCTACTATGCAGCCAGTTGGCTATTGTGCTCAGCCTGGCTGGTACGCTACACGCCCAGTCCGCCACCGGGCAGATTACTGGAAGCGTGAAAGACTCCACCGGAGCAGTGATTGCCGGCGTTCCGATCACCGTCAGCAGTCAGCTCACGGGCATTTCGCGAACAACGAAAAGCAATGACGCGGGTGGATATTCCTTCCCGCTGCTGCCCGTCAGCGTATACAGCGTGACGGCGGATCAGAAGGGCTTCCGCGCCGCCAAGCGTTCCGATATCAATCTCAATGTCGATCAAGTGATCCGCGTTGACCTGGACCTTCAGGTAGGCGAGGTGACGGAGACCGTTGACGTGAAGGCGTCGGCGGTGACCATCGATACCGAGTCCGCTGCGGTGGGTCAGGTCGTTTCCCAGAAACAGGTCTCGGAACTGCCACTGAACGGGCGGAACTTCCTGTCGCTGCTGTTCCTTGGCAACGACGCGGTGGAGACCAACGGCGAACAGGGCGGCATGCGGCAAGGGGTGGGCAATGCCATCAGCATCAACGGCTCCCGGCCTACGTCGAACAACTACCTGCTGGATGGAACCAGCAACACGGACACGGCCTTGAACACCCCGGCCGTTATCTTGTCGGTGGATGCGATCCAGGAGTTCAAAGAGCAGACCGCGACGTATTCGGCCGAGTACGGCTTCAGCGCAAATCAGATCAATATCATCAGCAAGAGCGGAACGAACGATCTGCACGGCGCCTTGTTCTGGTTCAACCGGAACGATGCTTTTGACGCCAGAAGTTATTTTCAGGCAGACATTCCCGTCCTGCGCCAGAATCAATACGGCTTTGTCGCCGGCGGGCCGGTGTACCTGCCGAAGCTTTACAAAGGACGCAACAAGACATTCTGGCTAGTGAACTTCGAGGCCCAGAAAATTCATCAGGGAAGCGATTCCTTTGCAAACGTTCCTACCGCGGACGTGCTCGCCGGCCGGTTCTCCACGGTGATTACCGATCCGATCTCAGGCCAGCCATTCCCGAATAATACGGTTCCGCCGTCGCGCTTTTCACGACTATCCAAGGTGGCGCTCGCAAGCGGCTTCTGGCCAAGCCCGAATATCAATCTGGCGCAAGGCAACTATCGTTCTACCCTTCCCCTTCCCCTCGACACATATCAGCAAACCTACCGGATGGACCAGAACCTGGGCAAGTTCGGAACAGTATTCGCCCGCGGGTCGCTCACTCACTACACCAATACCGCTTTAGGCAATTTCACTGAGCGTGGTAACGTGTCCTTCCTGCAAGAGACGATCAACTGGCAAGTCACCCATACCGTCACCATTGGGCCAAATATGGTGAATCAATTCCGTCTTGGGTTCCTGGAAGCCACGGCCAATCAGTCCGGTGTTGCCGCTCCGCAGTCCGCTGTGGATGCAATCGGTCTCACTGGCGTGTTCCAAAACATGCCCGACAATCAGCGAACGTGGCCGAGTATTAGCATGAAGGGCTACTCCGGCGTCGGCGGAGCGGTAAACGCGTTCCAGGCTAGCAACCAGCCTATGTGGGATATGGGCGACTCCCTCAATTATATTCATGGGAACCACACCTTCACGGTGGGCGCGAATTACCGCCGATGGAAGCTCAACCGGGATCTTGCGAACAACTTCCTGGGCAACTTCACCTATAACGGCGATTTCACTGGAAACCCGGTAGCCGA
>JANYCV010000194.1 GCA_025360145.1 Acidobacteriaceae bacterium | reverse complement strand
AAGATCGGCCGCGCGCAGCAGCCGCCCATCGGAATTCGCGCCTCCGAGATCGGCCAGATCAAGAGCCTGAGCGACGATTACGGCGAAGTGGCCGTCAGCGTTTCCTTCGATTGCCGCGTGGAACAACTGGTGAATCTGCTTGCCGATATCACCGCGCAGAAGGAACTCATCGCCACCTCTGAAATCCGTATCGGCAACGCGCATCCGAAAGAGAAAACGATGCCCGTCCGCCTGACCGTCAGCGGTGTGGTGCCGCGCAAGCTCATTCCCGATAAAAAAGGAGTGTCGCTGTTTTGAAACACAAGCTGCTGCTGATCAATTTGCTGCTGTTGGCGCTGGTCGCCGCGTCCGGTTCCGCGTTGCGCCAGAAGTGGCGCGAATCTAAAGCGCGCGAAGAGAGCGTGCTGAAGCAGAAGGCCGCACCGGTGCCCGCTCCGGTAATTACGCCCATCCCCGCAGTGCCACCGGCGCCGCCCGCCGTCTATGCCGATGTGGCGCAGAAATTGCTCGTGTCGAAGGACCGCAATCCCAACGTGTTCGTGGAACCGCCGCCCCCTCCACCTGCGCCGCCCGTAATGCCGCCGTTGCCGTTCGCTTACGGAGTGATGGATTTCGGAGCCGGCCCCAGCGTCATGCTGTCGGAAAAATCGGGTGGCCAGCAGCATACCTACAGAATTGGCGACAAGATCGGCCCTTTCAAGCTTTTGGGCGTCAATAGAACAGACATCCTTTTGGACTGGAATGGCAAGCCCGTGCAAAAGAAGCTTTCAGAACTGGTGGACAAGAACGCCAACGCTGCCGCTGAGCGGGCCGCGGCTGAAGCCCCGAAGCAGACCGCTGCCGCCGCGCCGCCTCCGGCTCCGGTGGTGGCGGGTGAGGCGAAACCCGGCAAGTCGATGGGCGGCACAGCCAAAGCCTGCCAGCCTGGAGACGCCGCGCCCGCCGGAACCATCGCGGACGGCTTTAAGAAAGTAGTTTCCGCAAGCCCATTCGGCCAGGTATGCCGTTGGGAGCCCGTGAACTGAGATTCGAATTGAGAGGTGATTTTATGAAAAGATTCGTCCTGGCAATTGCTGTAACCCTGCCGCTGATTTGTTCCGCGGAGCAGACCGCACCCAAAAAGAAAACCACTGCGGCCAGCGCAAAAGCCGCCACCGGCAAGAAGGCGGCGCCTCCGGTTGCCGCCAAGCAACTGACCATTCCCGCCGATGCTGTCCAGATCGGCGAAAACACTTACTCGAAGACCGATGAACAGGGCAAGAAGTGGATTTATTATCAAACCCCGTTCGGCATCACCAGGGCCGAGGAGCCAACGGCCGCACAGAAGCAGGCCGCGGCGATGCTTCCCGCCATCCCGGACTATTCCGCCGCGGAGCAGGGCGACAGCATCCGCTTCACCAAAGCCACTCCGTTCGGCCCGCTAACCTGGACGCGCGGCAAGAGCGAGTTGACCGCCGATGAGCGTGCAACGTGGGAACGTCAGAAACAGGCACCGGCAAAGAGAGATCAGTAGGTGCGGATCGGCTGCGGGAGTACAAAGGTATCGATGAAGAAAATCAGTCTGGTGTTGTGCCTCGTGTTCGGGATCGCCGGGTGCGCTTGCATCGCGTTCGCGCAAGCTCCACCGCCGGCAACACCACCGGCAGCAACACCACCTGCCGCAACACCCACTCCCGCAGCGCAGAATCCCGCAACGCCCACGGTGACGCAAACGCCCGGCCCCGCACCCTCGGTCGCTCCGGCCGCGCCGGCTACTCTGCCGCCCAGTCCCGGCGGCGGCCCCATCAGCCTGCAGAACGCTTCGCTCGTCGAAGTGATCGATAACCTCGCCCGCATTCTCAAGATCAACTACATCCTCGATAAGCGCGTCGTCGGCTCGGTCACCATCAGCACTTACGGAGAAACCAAGAACGTCGATACCCGCAACCTGCTGGATCTGATTCTGCGCATCAACGGATTCGCCATGATTCAGGTGGGCGAAATCTACCGCATCGTTCCGCTTACCGAAGTGAACCGCTTGCCGCTGAAGCCGGAAGTGAATCCAAAGAGCATTCCGGAAGATGATCGCACCATGCTGAACCTTGTCTTCCTGAAGTACGCGACCGTCGCCGATCTGGCCACGCTGATCAGTAATTTTCAAGGCGAGGGCGCAACCACCGTCACCTATCCACCCGCCAATCTGCTGCTGATCCAGGACAGCCGCAGGAATATGAAGCGGCTGATGGACCTGATCGCACTATTCGACAGCAACGAATTCGCCAGCCAGCGCGTTCGACTTTTTGAGGTGAAAGAAGGCAAGCCCAGTGATATCGCGAAAGAGCTGGAATCGATCCTCAAATCCATTTCCTTGAACGAGAAGACCGCGCCTATCAAGTTCCTGCCCATCGACCGTATCAATACCATCATCGCCGTAGCGCCGAATCCGGGCGCTTTCGATGAAGTGGAGAAGTGGATCAAGAAACTGGATGTGCCCATCCAGATCACCGCCGGATCTATAGACAACTATGTGTACCGTGTCAAGTACGGCCGTGCGGAAACCATGGCGGGCGCCATCATGCAGCTCTACGGCGGCAGCTCATATGGGGGCGGTTACGGCGGCTATGGCGGTTACGGAGGAGGCGGTTTTCCCGGCGCGGGCATGCCCGGGGGGGCTTATGGCTCCAGCGGAAGCGGCCCGATGCCTACCGGCCCCGGCGGAGCAGCCTATAATCCTAGCGGTCAGTACGGTGGCCAACCCGGTGGCGGCTACCCTGGTGCTTATCCCGCACCCGGCGTGATGTCAAGCGGGCCGGCGGGCGGCGCTGGGCTGATGGGCGCCGGGATGGATCAAACCGGAGCCTATCTGAGTGGTGGCGCCGGTGGTGCTCAAGGCCGAATTCCTCGCATCGTCCCGAACCCGATGGACAATTCCCTGCTCATCCAGGGCACGCCGCAAGAATACGCGGGAATTCTGAAGCTCTTGAAGGAACTCGATATTCCGCCGCGGCAGGTTCTGATTGAGGCCAAGATATATGAAGTGGATCTCTCAGGTGCTTGGCAGGCGGGTGTGAACGCCACTTTTCAGATGTTGAACTCCAAAGACGGTTTGGGCCTTTCCACCAGAAAGCTAGTCGGCAATTCAGTGCAAAGCGCACTCACGCTAACCGCGGGTGCCCTGGTAGGCCAGAGCCGCGAACTATTGGCTTTTCTCAGCGCCAATGAAGCCACCACGCGCGCCAAAGTGATTTCCGCGCCCAGTATCATCGCCACGGACAGCATTCAGGCCAGCATCAACGTGGGAACGGAAGTGCCGACGTTGACCGCCCAGGCCGTCACCGGCGTGCAGAGCGGCGGCACTTCTGTGTTCGCCAACAACATCACCAATCGAAACTCCGGCGTCACGCTCAGCATCCTGGCACGGGTGAATCCCAGCGGAGTCGTCACACTGGTAATCAATCAGGAAGTCAGCGCTCCGCAGCCGCCTACAACCGGTTCCGCCATCCAGTCGCCGTCGTTTTCAAAGAGAAGCGTCCAGACCCAAGTGACGCTTCAGGACGGGGACACCATCGCAATCGGAGGCATTATCGACGAGAAAAGCAGCGAATCCAGCAGCGGGATTCCCTTGCTGCACCGCCTTCCGTATATCGGCGCTGCGTTCGGATCCAAGTCGTTCAGCAAGACCCGAACCGAGCTCATCATCTTCATGACTCCGCGCGTGATCTACGACACCAACGATCTCGCCGACGCCAGCGACGAACTCAAGACCCAATTGAAGAGGGTGTTGAAAAACGTCAGATCGAAAGAGTAGCCATCGCTCCCACCGTGCAACTCCCGCTGGTAACCGGGGTTCAGAGTACAATAGTCAACGCCTGATGAAGACCCCGCCAGTAGCTTGCCTTCTAGCCCTTTCTTGCCTGCTCGCATCCGCCCAGACGCCGGCTATCGACGTCGGTTCCGGCGCTCCCAGCGATGCAATCGCGCGCAGCTTCGGTGCCGCGTATTCCCGCAATAATTTCTACCTGCAACTTTCGTACCCGCCGTTGGGCGAAGTGAAGAGGTTTGGCGCCGCAGGGCTTATTCAGGAGTTCGCCGATGCCGCCAAGACCACCGGCGTCAAGTTCGCGCTGATCAAACCGAGCACCGCCTTCCAGGCATACGATGGCAGCGATGTCTTTCAATTGACCGGCATCGTCTATTCGTATTATTTGACAGTGGGTGTAACCACCGCCGGTCAGCCTGCCACCGACACGCTGAAGTGCCCGGACGGTTCCTGCCAGTATCAGATCTACGATAAGAACTACGTTCTTTTCGCCTATTTGCAGGCCGGCGCGAACGGACAGAATTTCACCTTGCGCGATCCGTTCTACGCGAAATGGAACGGGCTCGGCGGCATCGGTTCACTTGGGCCCGCAACCAGCGCCGAACAGGCTGTTACGTCGTTTGTCAGCACGATCGCCGCCACCGCGCAGACTTACAAGAAAGGCGCTCTCTACAACATTACCTCCGGCGTGCTTACCGGTCGCTTCGTATCGGTTGGCTATCCCGTTTATGACTTATATGTAGCGAACGGCGCACACGCCGGTTTTCTCGGTTATCCCACCGGCGAAGCCGTTACGCTGGCCGGCGGCGGCCAGCGCCAGACGTTTGAAGGCGGCAGCGTCGATTACACCGACACCAGCGCGCCGGCACTCCGCCTGCCCGTTAACAGCGTGGCGGTTTCCTCCGGCGGCAACAGCATCCGCTTGAATTTGAACGACACTTTCAGCGCCCGCGCCATCACCTACGGCGCCAACGGCGACGAGCTTACCGGCCGTTCCCTCACTTTTGTCACCTCCAATAGCCGCGTGATCGGCGTCCAACAAACCGGCTCATCAGCGCTTCTTCGGGCGGTGGGCGGCGGCTTCGCAAACGTGACTGCGGTAAGCGAAGGAAAGATCAGTCCCCCCATCACATTCTTTGTTACCGCCCCTTGTTGTCAAATCGGCGAGGGCGCACCCTCCGCGGCTTCGCAGCAGATCTTTCAGGATGCGGTCGCGCGCAGCCGTATCGCCGTCCGCCTGCCCGTACCCAGTCCGGTGCGCCGCGCCGGCGGAGGGCTAGTGCAGGAACTGCAAGGGGTGGATCCCAACCCGGCGGCGCGTTATCTGGTAACCGTAGCAGATAAGGCCGCCACCGGCTATGTAGTTGCCGGGGATATTCTTGCGAGGTACGAAGAGCAGGGAGGGCCATCGCAAGCGCTTGGCTATCCAGTGGGCGACGCCGTGTACGACGCTGCCCGCGTCGGCCGGCAGTTGTTTGAAAACGGCGCAATCGCAGGCGTCCCGGCGCGCGTGGTCTCGGGTGCGTTCCTCCAGAAATGGGCCTCGTTGCGCTACGAGGCTGGAGCGGCCGGCCAGCCAACCGGCGGCGTTGACGGCTTCCTGACCTTCACCGGTGCCAGCGGGCGCGCGCAAGCGTTCCAAAACGGTGCCCTTTACGGCGCGAGCTCAGGAACCCAGACTGGCAAGGTTTACTTTGTCACCAGTCTGATCGCCACCAAATACAATAGCCTTGGCGCGGGACGAAGTGAATTGGGCCTGCCCACGACCGATGAATTCAGCACCGGCGGGAAGCGCCATCAGGATTTCGAAGGCGGATACCTTGAGTACGCCGCGGGCGATGCTGAAGCGAAACTGACTCTCCGTGATCGGAAGCCCAGTATCACCGCGCTTCCCGCCATCGTGGCCGCCGGCAGCCGCGTGCGCATTACCGTGGCCGGATTTCCCAATGCGATCTCAATTCGCATTTCCATCACAGGCCAATCCGACTTTTTGGTCAAAGTCCCAACCGGATCCTACTTCTGGGACATCTACGTTCCAACCAATACAGCCAGTAGCGTGGTCACGATCCGCGCGGTGGACGCCGCAAACGTGGCAACCTCGGTGAGCAGCAGCTACACAGTTCGCGCCAGCGCCGACATTCGCGCGGCCATA